>JBAUZR010000783.1:0-11529 GCA_049585375.1 Acidobacteriaceae bacterium | reverse complement strand
CTTTAATCCACGCATGCGAATTGAGCGCATTGGACCTGAATTACTGATTCTCCCTTTCAGATACGCGTAGAAAGAGAGCCGATAAGCCGTCGTGCCATCATCCAGTTAGTGGGTCCGCCACCGATCCGTGGCCTGCAACGCCACCAGGACAATCGTCCAGATCAAAAAAGCGGACAGAATCGCCACCCCAATCCAAACAAGAAAACGGGGAAACGGATCCAAACTTCGACATCGTCGCTTCCGGGTGCCGAGATTTCTTCGTGCCATCATGCGTCCTGTTACGGATCCGGCGCATTCTCCAGGCTAGTTCTCAAATTCCATTTCAGGCGGTGGCAGAATGTCGCTGTCGCGTGCGACCCAGACGTAGAGGGTGGGGAGCAGAATAATGCTCATCACTAAATCGGCAATGAGACCGCCGACGATGACGATGGCGAATGGCCGCTGCGAATCTGAGCCGATGCCATGAGACATGGCCGCCGGCAGCAGACCCAGGGTGGCGACCAGCATCGTCATCATGATGGGTCGCAGACGCAGGACGGCCCCCTCGACGGCCGCGTCTTCCACCGAGTCGCCGCGAGCACGCAGTTGGTTGATGTACTCGAGCATGATGACGCCGGTCTGCACAGAAACACCGAACAGCGCGAGAAAGCCGACCTCCGACGACACACTGAAATTTGTGTGGGTGATCAGCAGCACCAGCAGGCCTCCGATGCTGGCCATCGCCACCGTCGCCAGGATCAGCATGGCCCACTTGAAGGAGCGATACATCGAGTAGAGGATGATGAAAATCAGCAGCACGGTAATGGGCACAATGACCGCCATACGTTTCTCGGCGCGCACCTCGCTCTGATACTCGCCCTCCCAGCTGATGTGATAGCCGCGCGGTAGTTTGATCTGCGCATCGACTTTCTCTATGGCCTGCCGCACCGCATCGCCCAGGGCGCGGCCGCGCACGCTGTACTTGATGGCAACGTAGCGCTGGTTGTTCTCGCGGTAGATCTCTGAGCCTTCGTCGGCCTCGCGAATATCGCAGAGCTGGGCCAGCGAAACCCGTTCTCCGGTGGGTGACAGCAGTCGGATATTCTCGATGGCTTCGCGCGTATCGCGATATTGCGGCAGATAACGAAGAGTCAGGTTGTAGACCTGCTCGCCTCTCAGCACCTGGGTGAGCGTCGTGCCGCCCACCGCTGTCTGCACGGCGTCCTGTACGTCGGAGACGTTGATGCCCCAGCGAGCGGCTTTCTGCCGATTCACCTGAATATCGAGATCCGGCTGGCCCGTCACCTGCAGGACGCCCAGATCCGCAATGCCCGGAACCCGGCTCATGACGCCGGCGACCTGGTCGGCGATATCTTCAAGCGTGTGCAGATCGCTGCCGTAGACTTTGGTGGCCAGCTCGCCCTTCACGCCGCTGACCGCCTCCTCCATGTTGTCCTCAATCGGCTGCGAGAAACCCCAGATTACGGTGGGAAACCGCTTTTCCAGCGCGTAGTTCATCGCGGCGATCACATTGTCCTTGTTGCCGCGGAAGACAGGCCGCCACTCGTCTTTCGGCTTGAGTCCGACAAAGTATTCGGTGTTGAAGAAGCCGGTGTGGTCGGTTCCGTCATCAGGGCGCCCGGTCTGGCTGGTGCACTCCGTGGTTTCAGGAAAGGAGCAGAGGATGCGCCTCGCCTGATTCGCTACCGCAATGCTCTCCGCGGGCCCGACACTCTGGTCCAGCTCGCCGCGCACCCACAGCGCGCCTTCATCGAGATGCGGCAGGAACTCCGAACCAATGACACCGCCAAAGGCGAGATACAGCGCCAGCACGAGGCCGAGAACACCAATGCCGATCGTGATCCGCTGGTGATGTATGGCCCACCGTACCCGGCCCCGATATTTGTTGCGAAGAAACTCCATCGCCGGGTTCTTCCACTCCTTCGCGCCTTTGGTAAACAGCAGGCTGGAGAGAACCGGCGCGAGAACCATGGAGAAGATCAACGCGCCCGCCAGCGCAAAGGCCACCGTCCACGCCATGGGATGGAAGAGCCGGCCCTCGACGGCCTGCAGCGTGAAAATAGGCAGGTACGCGGTGATAATGATGGCGATTGCGTAGAAAACCGGCCGCTGCACCTCGTGCGCCGCCTCGGCAATCCGCTGCTGGATGGTGCGACCTGTGTCGTCCTGGTGCGATAAGTGGCGGACGATGTTCTCCACCATAACCACCGCGCCGTCGACCACCATTCCAAAATCCAGAGCGCCCAGCGACAGCAGGTTCGCGGGAATATGTTTCAGGTCCAGACAGATGGCCGCGAAGAGCAGCGAAAAAGGAATGGTCAGAGCGACAATCAGCGCTCCGCGCACATTGCCGAGGAAAAGAAACAGGATGATGACGACGAGAACGATGCCTTCGCCCAGGTTGTGCAGAACCGTATGCGTGGTGAAGTGGAGCAGATCGCTGCGGTCGATGAACGGAACGATGGTGACGCCCCTGGGCAGAATCTGAGTGTTGAGCTCGTTCACCATCTGGTGAACTGCGTCGAGCACCGGTTGAGCGTCGGCGCCCTTCTGCAGACAGAGAATGCCGGAGACAACGTCGTTGTTATCGACCAGCTTGCCGTCTTCGCGGTGATAGGCGTCGCCGAACTGGCCGAGCCGAATCATGGGCCCTTGTTCCACGACGCCCAGATCCCGGATCCGCACCGGCGTTCCGCCTCTGGATGTCACCACCGTGCTGCCGATGTCCTGGATGGTGCGCACCAGGCCGACTTCACGCACGTTGATCTGCTGTTCGCCATCCTGAATGAAGCTGCCGCCGCCGTTTGCGTTGTTATTCGACAGCGCCTGTTCTGCCTGGGCCAGGCTCAGACCGTAGTCCACGAGCCGATTGGGGTCGAGACGCACCTGATACTCCTGCGTCGGACCGCCGAAAGGATTCGTGTCCACGACACCGGGCACCGATTTGAGGTACTTCTGCACCACCCAGGTGTCGAGCGACTTCAGATTCATCACGTCATACTCGGGATTGGTGCTGCGCAGAGTGTAGAAGTAAATCTGCCCTACCGGACTCCAGTCCGTGCCCATCTGCGGCGTGACGCCGGGGGGCAGGGTTACCTGGGAGAGCCGTTCCAGAACCCGCTCGCGATTCTCAAAATCGGTCGTCTCGTCGCCGAAGACCAGCTCCACAGTTGAAAGGCCGAAGATCGACCAGGAACGCACGTGGGCCACACCAGGAACGCCGTTCATCACCGTTTCCAGAGGAATGGTGACCTGCTGCTCAATCTGCTCGGCGGAGATGCCCGGCCACTGCGCGATGATATCCACGTAGTTGTTGGCGACGTCGGGATAGGCTTCCACCGGCAGCCGATGAAACGAGACAATCCCCCATGCGAACAGCAAAATTCCAAACGCCAGCACCAGGAAGCGATTCTGGAGGGCGAAGTCGACGACCTTCCGGATCATTCAGCCTCCAGCGTGGCTTCCAGCTGGAGAACGCTGCGGACCACCTGCTGGCCGGGAGCAATGCCCGAGAGAATCTCCTGATTGTTGCCCGGCAGCATGTTGCCGGCCTGAACCGCGATCCGACGGAAATGATTGCTGCCGGCGGGTACGTAGACCCAGTCCTGATCGTGCAGATGCAGGATCGCGTCCGCAGGGACCGTGGCGTGGGTTTCCTTCGTTCGGCCGGTGAGAGTCGCGGTCACAAACATGCCCAGCCGCAGCATGCCGGGGTTCGCCACCTCAATGCGCACCTTCGCGGTCCGGATCGATGGGTCGAGCACCGGGCCGATATCGCTCACCTTTCCGGTGAGCAGCTTGCCCGGGTAGCCGCTCAGAGTGATCTGCGCGTCCTCGCCCAGGCGTACCTGCGGCAGGTCGTTTTCATAGACGTCGCACACCACCCACACGCGGGTCAGATCGGCGATGGTGAAGGCGGTCGCTGACCCGGCGTAGGTCACGCCCGCCGCGGCCGCATTGGTGACATTCTGCGCTACGATCACTCCGGAGATCGGCGCAACCACGCTCACGATGTCCGAGGGATGATTCTTGTCCACACCCAGCGCTTTCAACTGTTGTTCGGCCGCATTCAAATCGGCCTTCGCATCGTTCTCGGTGTCCTCGGCCTGTTCCAGCACCGCGAGCGCAACCGCTCCGTGCGCGTACAGATCCTTAGCCCGCACCCAGGCCTTGTTGGCCAGCTGCTCGTCGTTGACGGCCTTAAGGTATGTGTCGAAAGCGTTCGTGACATCGGGGCTCTCCACCTTCATCAGCAGCTGGCCTTTGCGGACGTTCTGATCGAGCGTGGCCTGGATAGCCACTACCCGCCCACTCGCCAGCGAGATCACCGGGATCTCGCGATTGATGTCGGGGAGCACCGAGCCCGTCACATTCAGACGGTTCGCTGCCTGGATCCGGCCGGCCGCCACCAGCGCAAAGTCTGCCGGATGGTCGACCGTGACCACGTCGGCATTCCCCGTACTGATCACCTGGGGCGCCGGGGCCTCGCCCGAAGCCGGATCGAATTTCTTTCCGCAGGCCGTCAGCAGGAAGCACAAAGCGAGGCCGAGCGCCGGGAGAATCGAACGGTTCATCACTGGATCACCTCCCGTCCCACCGCCAGGTTGAGCTGACCGGCCGCGGTCAGATAAGCGCCCACCAGCTGCAGGTAAGACACCTGCACGTTGCGGTAATCGCTCTGCGCGTTCAGAAAATCCATGAGAGACGCTCCTCCGTGCTGCCACGAATACGTGACCGTATCGCGCACGCGAAGCGCCTGCGCCAGGTAATGCTGTTTGTAGGGGCGCAGCAGAGTGAGATTGCTGTTCACCTGGGTGTAGGCGGAGTCCACATCGCTGAAGACCTGTGCCCGCGCGGCGTTGGCCGCGTCCTGGGAGCGCTGGATGTCGATGGCCGTTCGCTGTTTCTCACCCTGGTTACGGTCGAAGATGCGCAGCGGAATGTTCACGCTTGCCCCCAGCGTCTGATTCGCGCTGGGGTTGTTCGTCGATGCGTTATACGTGTACCAGCCGCTGAAGGTGGGATCTGTCGATCCGTTCGCGATGGCGAGCTTATGGTTTGTTTGCGACTGCTGGATGGTTTGAAACGCTGCCTGCAGATCCGGCCGGTTCGCCAGTGCGACCTGGCGGAACGTCTCCAGCGGATCGAGCTGGTCCGAGAAATCGAACGGCCCCTGGATGTCGAACTGATCTACTGGCGTCCGCTCATCGAGAAGCTGCAGCAGAACGATCTTCGCGGTGCGCAGGTTCACTTCCGCCGACTGCAGATCGGATTCGTACTGAACCCTCTGCAACTCGACGCGATCCAGATCGATCTGCGCGAGATCGCCTGCGTTGAAACGATCCTGGCTGATTTGAATGATGTGGTCGTAGTAGCTGAGCTCCTGCTGAGCCAGACTCACCAGCGCTTTGGCCTCCAGCACCTCCACAAACTGTGAACGCAGATCAAACAACAGGTTTCGCTCCAGATCGGAGTGTTGCGACTCGGCGATCTGCGTCCCCTGTTCTGCGCTCTTCAGGCGCAGCTCTCGCTTATGGTCCCGCTCGTGCAGATAGCTGACGGTGGGGACGATGAACGTTCCCTTGAACGGCTGCCAGGAGCCGTCGTGCGGAGCGATCTGGGTTCCATCCTGCGAAAGCGTGAATTGGGGATTCGGCCGCAGGTCGGCGGTGACCTCTTCGGCCTTCATCTCCTGCACATTTGCCTGATCGGCCAGCAGCGTCGGGTTAGCAGCCTGGAATCGCGCCTCCACCTGATCCCAGGTGAGGCTTTGTTGTGCCGCTGCGTGCAGGGCTGAACTAAGCAGAAGCGCCGAACCCCATCTTGTCCAGGAAACCCGCAGTCCGGATTTTAAAAGATACATGCAATGTCTCGGTCGCGGATTCGCTTTGCTTCTCAAGACAAAAGTTCAGCCAAACACCGCAAACTTGCCTGGGAAAAGCCCAGCATAGCGGGGCAGCAGACCGCGCAGGTCCTATCTTTCGGCACGCCCCCTGTCTTAGAGCCGATCGAGGCTATCTTTCGGCCGAAAGACGCAATACCGCCGGATCTGGCCAACAAAGCGCTTGCGGCGCTCTCTACAATGAAGGTGGGTCCCGCCTTCAACAGGACTTGCGCGAATCCTTATGTACGCAGCATTCTTCCGCGGTAGCCGACGAGCCGTTCTTCTGCGGGCGGCCGCACTGATCGCCGCGATCGCTCTGCTTGACTGGCGGATTGTTGGAAATATCCCGCTCGGCTTCCTCTACCTGTTGCCGATGGTGATGGTGGGAAGCGTCCTGGAAGTCTGGCAGATTGCCCTGGCTGCTGCTCTCTGTGCGTTCCTCGCCGAGATCTTCGATGATCTGGTATGGAACCAGACTGCCGGCCTGTCCCGCGACGTGCTCTACTTCGCCGCGTTCCTCGGAGCCGGCCTTTTTGTGCGCGAGGTGAGCCGCAACCGGCGTGCCGCTCTGCTGCATCTCGAAGAGATTGAGCGGCAGAGCGAGGCGCGCCGTGAAGCCGAGGAGCAGTTGCGCGTCCTCGTCGAGAGCAGTCCCGCCGCCATTCTCACCGCCGACTCTTCCGGCTCCATCCTCATGGCCAATGAGGCTGCACATCGCATGCTGCTCGTTGCACCCGGTGAGCTGCCCGGCAAAACGATCCAGCGCTACCTGCCGTCGCTGCGCAACCTGTCCATGCCCGCTGTGTCGCGCCAGTTCTTTCGCACCGTGATGCAGGCGCGCGGTCAACGCGAAGACGGAGAGAGCTTCCTGGCGGACATCTGCTTCTCTACCTATCGCACTCAGGAAGGGCTGCGCCTGGCGGCCATGGTGCTCGACGCCTCCGAAGAATTCAGGACGCAAGAGTTTTCCGGTCTCCACCAGTTGCTGGCTGCTTCGCGCGTGGCCATCGGCGCGGTTTCCCATGAAATCCGCAACGTCTGCGGTGCGATTGGGGCGGTCCATCAGAATCTCGCCCGTGACCGAGCCCTGGCTGGCAATCGTGACTTTGAAGCGCTCGGCAATCTGATCGCGGCCCTCGAGCGCGTCGCCAGCCTCAATCTCCGGCAGACCGCCAGCCCAGCCTCTGAAGTGGATCTCGGCGCGCTGCTCGATGAGCTGAGGATCGTCATCTCCCCCATGCTTGAGGAGAAATTGGTTGCCCTGGAGTGGTCCGTAGATCCTGAATTGCCGTTGGTCTGGGCCGATCGGCCCAGCCTCATGCAGGTTTTTCTCAACCTCGTCACCAATAGTCTGCAGGCAATGAACGATGAGCAGCACGGCGTTCTCTCGCTCGCCGCACACTCGAACGAGGATCAGGTCTTCCTGGAATTTACCGACAATGGCATCGGAGTCAGTCACCCTGAGGTTCTCTTTCAGCCCTTCCAGAACGGCGCCAAACAATCCGGCCTCGGCCTTTATCTCTCCCGAGCTTTCCTGCGCTCCTTCGGGGGTGAGGTCCGCTATCGGCCGACGGAGAGCGGTGCGTGTTTCGTGGTCAGTCTTAATGTTGCCGCAGGACAACCGGCATGACGCGCGAGATTCGCCTGATGCTGGTCGACGACCACACCCTCTTCCGCGAGAGCCTGGGACGTCTTCTCGCAACCACTACCGAGTTCCGCATCGTCGCCCAGTGCGCCACGCGCGCCGAAGCGCAGCAGGCCCTGTCGCGCGTCGCCATCGACGTGGTTCTGCTTGACTATGATCTCGGTCCGGAAACCGGCATGCAGCTCCTCACCGATCTCCGCCGAAGTTATCCGGGAATCCGTGTGCTGGTCGTCACCGCCGGTCTTTCCGATGAAGGAACGCTCCGCCTCATGGAAGCCGGAGCCGAGGGCATCTTTCTCAAACAAGGCAATCCCGATCAACTGATGGTCGCCATTCGTCAAGTCGCTGCCGGGGAAACCTGGCTCGACCGTGTCGCGTTGCAGGGTTTGTTAGACGGTCGCAGGGCCCGCACCGAAAATTACGACCGATCTCGCCCCCTCACGCAAAGACAGAGCGAAGTGCTCTGTGGAATTCTCGACGGCCTTGCGAACAAAGAAATTGCGTGGAAGCTCGGCATGTCGGAGAGCTCGGTCAAAGCCGTCATTCAGGAGCTCTTCCGCAAGGCCGGCGTCCGCACTCGGAGCCAACTCGTGCGCATCGCAATCGAAAAGCACTCTGCCGACTGGCTGCAGTCCTCTCAGGAAGATAAGTGCTAAGCCGCTCGTTCTGAGAATCGCGATCAATGGGGGGCAAGCTCAACAGAACATGGACGCTGTCGCCGCTAAAACCTGAAGCAATCGGCCGTCGATGAACCGATCACAACAGGAACCATGCTTCATGGCTGTCCACTGCCGTTGTTCGATGCGAACCGGCCTGCGGCGCGCATGAGCTCGCGAGCAGGGGGCTATGATCAACCTGTCGAAATGGGCAATCTCGATCTCGGTGGCTCAGCGCACTCCCAGACTAGGACTGGTCGTCGACGGTGGGGCTGGAGTCGTCCCGACCGGAAGAAACAGGGGCACTCCTGCCCCGGGTTTGTTTATTGACGTACATGGCGGCGTCGGCGGCGCTCAGCAGGCTGTCGCGGGTGTCGCCGTCGTCGGGGTAGAGGGCGATGCCGACGCTGGCGGAACCGTAAACGACGTATCCCTCGGCGGCGAAGGGCGGGTCCAGGCAGCGCTCCAGGCGCTGAGCGACTTCCTGCACTTCCGCGAGCCGGCGCACGTTGGGCAGGACCACGGCGAACTCGTCGCCCCCAATGCGGGCGAGCATATCGCCGCCACGGATCTGCTGCTTCATGCGCGCGGTGAATTCCCGCAGATAGAGATCGCCGACCTGATGGCCGTAGAGGTCGTTGACCTGTTTGAAGTCGTTGAGGTCGACGTAGACAAGACCGAAGATGCCGGCGTGCTGGCGCGTCTTCTCGATGAGTTCATCTAGGAAGGACTCAAGCGAGAAGCGGTTGGGGACGTCGGTGAGCATGTCGAATTCGGAACGGTGGACGAGATCCGAATAGAGGCGGCGAGTTTCGATGGCGAGGGTGGCGAGTCCGGCCGCAACCGAGAGTGCCGCCGACTCGTCGGGGGCCGGTTGTGAATGCGCGTCGAAGGCCACGAAGAGCGCGCCGAGAGGCGGCCCGGATCGGCCTGAAATAGGTTGCTCGACGATGCGCCAGGTGCTGAGATTCGCGGGGCAGTTGCCGAGCCGTGCTCCATCAACGATCTGACACCAGCAGGGTGCGCCGCGCAGTCTGAGAGAAGCCAGCTCAGCGATTTGCTCGATGATTGCGGCCAGCGGGCGCGAGCCGTTAATGTCTTCGAGGATGCGGCTGCGGCGGCGCTCAATGAGCGCAGTGGCGGCATTTTGGTGGCGCATGCGGCGCTCGACGACCCAGGCGCGGGCTCCCGCGGCGAAGAGCAGAACGACCAGCATGCCCACCAGGAGCAGGAGATTGCGAATGCTCAGCAGAGGTGGGTTGGCGACGACGGCGATATCGTCGTAGGAGCGGAGCAGGATGTTGAAGGGAACCTCCTGCACGCTCGGGTCGACGTTGGCGCCCTGTACGACCATGCAGATACCGGTAACGCGGATAGTGGCTCCAAGTCGAACGCGCTTCATCCGCGGCAGCGGCCGGTCGCCGGACGGGTGATGGTAAATGGCGGTGAAAAGCTTGCCGTTGGAGATCAGGTCGAATTCGTCCTGCGAGTGTTCGCGGACGGCCGCCACCACGCGCCCCTCGATGGAGACGAGGTCGTTCTGGTGGCCTTCGGCGTTGCCGCTGTTCCAGTCCGTCAGATCGTGCCAGTTGGATGGTGCGGGCTGGAGAGGGGAGTAGATGTGGCTGTCCTGGATTTCGCCGTCGGTGAGCGCAAGAAAGCCAAAGTGGGGATCGGGAAAACCGGTCGCGTCGGCCTTGTCGCCGATCTCCAGGGGCTCAATGGTGCGAACGGCAATCCAGATGCTGTGCGCTCCGCTCTGGAGAACCACAGCGGAGCCGGGCTGATACCAGGTGATGGTCCCCTGGACCCGCACCCGTTCCGTCCGGTCGAACACATTGAAGGCGGACATAACCTTGTCCATAGGTGTGACCGGCAGGGATTCAGGGCTGGTTTGAGCGCGCCGCACAATCTTCACATCGGCGAGCGTCGGTACTTCCAGAACGATGCCGATGAGCTGCATCTTGCTGTCGAATTTTCCGGAGACGGCGCCCGTGACAACGACGTCGGCGTCGAGCAGGTTCGTGGCGGCGCCGGGATCGACACCGATGACCGTGGCGTCAATGTAGCCCCCGTCCATGAGCAGGCGAAGGGCCACCTCGCGGGTGTTGCCGAAGTTGATCGTGTCCGCGCTGCGAACCGTGGCGTGAACGGTCACGAGCATGCAGTCGCGCTGGGCACGAATGAGCTGCTGAAAGTCGGCGGCCACGGGCTGAGGCACGCTGCCGTGATGAAGCACTGTGACGCTGTCGGCGACCACATCGGGGGTGAAGCTGGCGCGCGACCGGCCGCGCACAAGGACACTGTCGCCGGGCTGGAAGTTCTGGTTCTGCTTCGTCTCGACATAAACGGCCTCGCCGTTGTCCTGGACGAAGAGATCCACGTCGCTGGGGTTGTAGTAGGTGATGGTCGCCCGGAACGCCACAGGGATGCCTAACCGGGCCTGCGCCAGCGTAAGCGTATGGACGGCGTGCAGCGTGGTCAGGGTGGGCTCGGCGGCTTGCGCTGTGGATATGCAGGCCGCGAGACCGAACACGACGCGAAGGATTGTCCGGGCACGGAGAGTTCGAATGAAACGTGTGCGGGACAGCACGGAACTTCCGGAAACTTCCATCCCTGATTCCTCAAGGTCGGCTTGCAGCGGCGCGGCGAACGGCAGGCGCGCGATCTCCCCAACATTGACCAGCCCATCATACCCCCAGGCTGGTTGATTGCCGCACATTATCGACAGAAAACGGGCGGCCGCCGAAGAAGATACAGCAGGATTGCCCTGAATAACGGCGGATTCGCGTCGGCGGCGGCGAAATACAGCACCAGCATCACAGGGCTGGTTGGTCGGCCTGCCATCCGCGCAAAACCCGCGCAGCCAATGCTCCAGGAGGCCGCGGCATGCGGGAACGCTCTGCGCTGGCGTATTTTTGGTAGTGGAAGGAGATTGATCAGATGAAGGTATGGATGATGGCTGCGGGCTGCGTTCTGGCCTGCGGGATATCTGGAGCGCAGGCGCAGAATACCCTCACACCGCAGGAGCAGCAGCAGGGATGGCATCTGCTCTTCAACGGGCACGACCTCCAGGGGTGGCACTCCTATCTGGAGAAGGGCACGGGCAGCGACTGGTCGGTGGTGGACGGGGCAATCCAGCTGAAGAAGACAAACCAGGATCCGCCCGCGGATTATTCAGATCTGGTCACGGACGGCGAGTACTCGAATTTCGACCTGAAGCTGGAGTGGAAGGCGCGGCCCTGCATCGACAGCGGCGTGATGTTCGACGTTCACGAGTCGCCCGAGTACCGCAACACGTATGACACGGGGGTGGAGATGCAGATCGCCGACCTCGCCTGTAC
>JBAUZR010000782.1:0-7980 GCA_049585375.1 Acidobacteriaceae bacterium | reverse complement strand
GGGCATGCGAACAGGGGAAGCCGCACCCCCGGTCAGCAGGTCCACTTCGGAGAAGTACGGCGACTGCGACGAGGCCATCCAGATTCGGTTGCTGCTGCGGCCTGGGGAGCTGATCGAGACGGGGTTGCCGGCCACCGGCATCCCGTTGCCGAGAGTCCCGATGAGATTGACGGGCGCGGGATTACAGGAAGGGGGCTGGCAAACCGCAGTGACCGTTGCATGACTGGGAAACACAGCAGTCACCAGGCCAGTGCTGCTGACGGTGAGATTCTGCGGCTCGGTGGAGGCGTAGGTGAGAGGCAGGCCCGTGATCGTCGCCCCCTGGGTATCAGTGACCGTGGAAACGACGGTTTGGGGTGAGCTGGCCGTAACGGTGGCCGATGGGCTGCCGTTGATTGAAAGGGCGATCTTCTGAGGCGGACACGTCGAAAAGAAACCTGCGGCCGAAGTGACCTGGGAACTGGACGCATTGATCACCGTCGACCCGGGCAGATTGGCGGAGGCGAGTCCGTTGGGGTTGGGAGTCGATGTCGTTGTGGAACTCGAGCCGGTGGTCGGATTCGTCGTGTTGTCGATGGTCACCACGCTGCCCGTAACCGCGCTATAGGTGATGGTCCCGATGTTGGCGCTGGGACTGGTGCATGCGGGAACCGTGGCGGGGCAAGCTGTGCCATCCTGCAGGGTCGATCCGGGAGGACAGCAGAGGATCGTTCCCCCGGGGCCGCTCACTGTTGTTTCCGTCAGGAAAGACGTGCTGAGCGTCTGCCCCTGGGAGTAACACGCGGTTTGAGTGGGTATGGTGATCGATGTTATGGGCGGATGCACGTAGACGTTGACGGGATTGCTGGTGGCACCACCCCCCTGGGCGGTGATCTGCGCCGTACCGCATGTGGAGGAGCTGCAGCCCGAAAAAGAGGAAAGCGACGCGCCCGTCGGGGGGGTGCAGATGGAGAAGTCGGGAACGCCTCCGGGACTGTTGCGATTCCAGGTTCCACCGCAGACCTGGCCGGTGGGAGAGATGTCGGCCAGTTGCAGGTTGCTGGTGCCATAGGTCCAGTGGCTTACGGATTCCGATGCGTTGTTGCAGTTGAAGCCCTGCGGCGTGCTGAGAGTGGCCGTCTGCCCCCATGCGAGCGAGAGGCCGGTAGTCTCTGGCTGCAGCGTGACATAAACGACCTGGGAGGTAAGAGTCCCGTAAGCGTGGCTATTCTTGATGCAGTAATTGTTGGGATTATGGCCACAGCCCGAGATGGAAAGCCCAACCGGAACCGAACACGCAAAGAGGACTACAAAAGCCAGGAACCGCCGCATGAAACCTCCCCGTCTGGGCAGTCAGGCCGCTCAGACGGTTGAAACACCAGAAAGGACCGGGTGCGATTCAGAATAACAAACGACAGGGGGGGCAGCCCAGCAGGCGGGAGCGGCCATCAAGGCCTGGCGGGCTTATTCCGGGGGACCCGGCAGGGACTGAAGGCGATCTGGCCTGGCGACTACGGCATATATTTCTGGAACCAGCCCAGGGCTCGCTCCAGGACGTCGATGCGATGCGCGGGATTGACGAATCCGTGGCCTTCGTTGGGGTAGACGACCAGCTCGGTCGGCACGCCCAGGTCGCGCAGAGCGTGCCAGAACTCAAAGGACTGGGGCGCCGGGCATTCTCCATCACGATCCCCAACGACGACCAGGGTGGGCGTCTTCACATTTTTGATGAAATTGATGGCGGAGCTTTTGGCGTAAACGGCTGGATCGTCGTACACCGAGGCGCCGAAGAAGGGGATCATCCACTGGTCGATGGAGTTCTCTCCGTAGTAGCTGAGCCAGTCGGAAAGCCCCGCACCGGAGACGGCGGCGGCAAAGCGGTGGGTCTGGGTGACGCCGAACATGGTCATGAAGCCGCCGTAGCTCCAGCCGGTGAGGCCAAGGCGGTGATCATCGATCGGATATTTCTTCTCGACCGCATCCACGCCGGCCAGGATGTCGCGGAAATCGCCGTATCCGAAATCCTTGCGATTGGCCTGCGTGAACTTCTCTCCCTGGCCATAGGAGCCGCGAGGATTGGGCATGAGGACGAAATAATCGAGCGCAGAGAAGGGAACAGACCCGTAGCCTGCGCCGGGCCAGCGAGGAACCACCGCCGAGGAGGGACCGCCGTGCACGTAGACGATCAGCGGGTATTTCTTTGAGGGATCGTAATGGGCGGGAAGCAGAAGCCAGCCCTGCACGTGGAAGCCGTCGTTGTCCCATTCGACGGATTCCGATTTGCCCCACATCGGCTTTGTCGCGTCGTTGACATGGGTGATCTGGTGCAGATCCATCAGGTCGCCTGCCCAGACCTCGGGTGGATTCTCAAACGAGGAGCGGACGAGGGCAATCTTGTTATCGCTGGCGATGGAGACGCTCATCTCGAGACCCCCGGCACTGACGGAGCCGGGAAGCGTGAGGCTGTAGTCGGGGGAATCCTCGCGGCTTTGGGTGTCGTAGACGAACAAGTGCGAGGACCCGCCGCGGATCTCCGCAACACCCATCTGCTCGTTGTCGAGCCACTCGAACCACGCAGGGCTCGCGGGGCGGTCCGGGGTTACGTCTTCAGGCTGGCCGCCGGTCGCCGGTATCACGTAGATGTCGCCGCCAGTCGAGCCCTGGTCCGACATGAGGCCGCCGATAAAAGCAATCCGCTGGCCGTCGGGAGACCAGCGAGGCACAGCGATCTGGAGACCGTGGAGCGATCCCGTGACTGTTTGCGGATCGAGGATTGCGGCGGGCTCCTGGTTCGGGCTCTGCGTGTAGAGCTTTGCGATCCACCAGTTGTTCTCGCCGGGCGGTTGAGCGGCTACATAAACGAGCCGTGACGAATCGGGAGACCAGTCAAATTCGAAGACGTGCAGATGCGGGGGCGTGATCTGGGTGAGCTGTCCGGTGGCCACGTCGACATCGGCGACGCGCTGCACCTCGAGCCCCTCGACGCCAATGACGCCTGAAGGCGGCTTTTCGGCGGCCAGAGCGCCCGAGGGCCGGGTGGCCCCTTCGACGTAGAGAAACGTCAGGTGTTTGCCGTTGGGCGACCACTGCATTTCCTTCGCATAGCCGTTGAGCAGCACCAACTGGCGTGGCGCGGAGGAGCCGGAGGCGTCGGCCAGGTAAATGGCCGTCTTGTGCTCGGCATCGCAGCTGGAGAAGAACGCGAGTTGCTCCGAGTTGGGCGAAAAGACTCCGTTGCTCTCCTGCCCACGATCGCCGGCGGCGCAGGCGGTGACATGCCGGGCCGCTGAAGGATTGTCGAATGGGGCGACTTCGATCTCCGATCCACCATGGCCGGCGACATCCCATTCGATGAGCTTGCCGTCGGGTGAGAGCGCCGTTTCCCGGATCATTTTGACCTGACCGAGCGAGTCGATCAGCTGCGTGATGCGCGGATCATGTACGGGAGCCGCGGGAGGCGTCTGGGCCGGGGCGGAGATGATGCAGAAGACCGAGAGGCTCGCCAGGACCGACAAGCAGGAGGGGCGTTTCGTCATGGGCGCCTTTATATCAGGTTGGCGCGCCCGGACGCGACGCGGCATCAATGCGGATCATCGGTATTATGCGGATATGCACTCCATACGTGCGGCACAGTGGCAGGCTGCGAACGATGCGGAATTGTGCCGAACACTGATGCGTGAATATGCCGCGTTTCTGAATGCCTCCGTAGGCGGGGAGCACATCTGCGTGGAGAGCCTGGAGCAGGAATTGGCGGAATTGCCGGGCGCGTATGCCGAACCCGATGGAGCGGTGCTGCTGGCGTTCGCGCAGGAGGAGCCGGCAGGCTGTGTCGCGCTGAAGCCGCTGACGATTAAGAGTGCACCGGATGAGCGCGCCTGCGAGATGAAACGGCTTTGGGTGAGGCCCGGGCATCAGGGGTCGGGGCTGGGGCGACAGCTGGCGGCGGCGGTTGTGGAGGCCGCACAGGAACGCGGTTACACCGCGATGTATCTGGACACGATGCCGGAGAGCATGCAGGCGGCCTACCGTTTGTATCGCTCGATGGGATTTGTGCCGGTCGAGCGCTACAACCAGAATCCGGTGCTGCGGGAGCCCGAGGCGCTGGAAATCGCCTGGCTGCGCAGGGAGTTGTAAATGGGAGTACCGCTTCCAGTCATTCAACCCTCTCGCCGCCACGAGCAGTTCGACGCGGCACGGGAACTTGAGGCAAAACTCCGCGGGAGCGTGCGCGGTGAGATTCGGTTTGATCCAGCCTCGCGGGCGCTGTATGCGACGGACGCCTCCAATTACCGGCAGACTCCGATTGGGGTGGTGATTCCCCACGATGCGGCCGACGTGGAGGCAACGCTGGCCGCCTGCCGCGAACTGGGCGCGGCGGTGCTGCCACGCGGTGCAGGCACCAGCCTCGCCGGTCAATGCTGCAACGTCGCAGTCGTGCTGGATTTTTCAAAATATATGCGGCGGCTGGTGGCTCTGGACCCGCAACGAAAGGTCGCGGTGGTGGAACCCGGAATTGTGCTCGACCGGGTACGCGAGGCGGCGGAGTTGCACCACCTGACATTCGCTCCGGATCCGGCGACGCACAGCCGGTGCACGATCGGCGGGATGATCGGCAACAATTCCTGCGGAACGCACAGCGTGATGGGCGGCCTGACCGCCAACAATATCCGCTCGCTCGATGTGGTGCTCTACGACGGCACCCGCATGAGCGTCGGAGCGACGACGGAAGAGGAGATCGGGGCCATCATCGCGCGGGGCGGGCGGCCGGGGGCAATCTACGCAGGCATGCGCCGGATTCGCGATCGTTACGCAGACGAGATTCGGCGGCGCTTCCCGCAGATTCCAAGGCGGGTGTCCGGGTACAACCTGGACGAGCTGCTGCCGGAGCGCGGTTTTCACGTAGCGCGCGCGCTGGTGGGCGCTGAGGGCACGCTGGCCACGGTGGTGAGCGCGACGCTGGACCTGATGCACAGTCCGCCGTGCCGGCGTCTGGCCGTGTTGGGATTTCCAGATGCCTTTCTCGCCGCTGATGCTGTGCCCGAGGTGATCCGCCACGAGCCAATCGGGCTGGAAGGCATTGACGCCATGCTGCTGGACTTCATGCAGCGAAAGAATCTGGCAGTTGAGGAAGTGAAACTGCTGCCGCCGGGGGGCGCATTTCTGCTGGCGGAGTTTGGTGCGGAAACCGATGCCGAGGCCGAAGCGAAAGCGCGCGATCTCATCGCCATCGCGTCGAAGCTGCCTGGATCGCCGGTGGGCCGACTCTGTTCTCCGGATGAAGCCGGGCGCATCTGGCGCGTGCGCGAGTCGGCGCTGGGGGCGACGGTCTTCGTTCCAGGCGAACCGCACGGGTGGGAAGGCTGGGAGGATGCGGCGGTGCCGCCGGAGCGGCTGGGATCCTACCTGCGCCGGCTCTTCGCTCTGATGGCGGAGTTCGACTACCGCAGTCCGATGTACGGCCATTTCGGACAGGGATGCGTGCACACCCGCATTAACTTTGATCTGGAGAGCGAAAGCGGTATTCGCAAATTCCGCGCATTCCTGGACCGCGCCACGGATATCGTGATCGCGCACGGTGGCTCGATTTCGGGCGAGCACGGGGACGGGCAGGCGCGCGGGGCGCTCCTGCCGAAGATGTTTGGGACGGATCTGATGCAGGCGTTCCGCGAGTTCAAGGCTTTGTGGGATCCCGACAATCGGATGAATCCCGACAAAATGATCGCGCCGGAGGGCGTGTATCAGCCCGAGGAGAACCTGCGCCTGGGGGCCGGCTACCGGTCAAAGCAGCCGGAGACGTACTTTCAGTTCCCCGAGGACCGCGGATCTCTGCACGAGGCGACCCTGCGGTGCGTGGGCGTGGGCGCGTGCCGTAAGGAGAGCGGCGGAACGATGTGCCCCAGTTACATGGCCACGCGCGAAGAGCGGCACTCGACGCGGGGCCGTGCTCACCTTCTGTGGGAGCTGATGCAGGGCGAGGTGCTGGCACCCGACTGGCACAACGAAGGCGTCCGCGAAGCGCTGGATCTGTGCCTCTCGTGTAAGGCTTGCAAGAGCGAATGCCCGGTCAACGTGGATGTCGCGACCTATAAAGCGGAGTTCCTCGCGCACTACTATGGGGATCGAATCCGGCCGCTGCACCACTATGCGTTTGGCTTCATGGATCGGCTGGCGCATGCGGCTTCGTTGATTCCCGGCGTCACGCCAGGTCTGGCGAATCTGCCGCTGGCGCTGCCGGGCGTTTCCCATGCGGTGAAAGCAGTCCTGGGAGTCGCTCAGCAGCGCCAGCTGCCGCGATTCGCAGCGCGGAGTTTCCAGGCCGAGTGGAACAGGCGAGCGCGGGGAGCCAGGGGCCAGCGGGCAATGCTGTGGCCGGATACGTGGAACAACTACTACCATCCTCAGTCGCTGCGGGCGGCAGCACGAGTGCTGGAGCGAGCGGGATTTGCAGTCGAGGTCCCGCGAGCGCATGTGTGCTGCGGTCGGCCTCTGTACGACTTTGGCTTTCTGAGGGAGGCGCGCGGATATCTGGAGAAGGTTCTGCGGATGCTTGCACCGCAAATCGACGCCGGCCTTCCGTTCGTCTTCCTGGAGCCCAGCTGCGCCAGCGTTTTCCGCGATGAGCTGGTGAACTTTTTCCCTGCGGATGAGCGAGCGCGGCGTCTTCGCGATCAGACGCTGCTGCTAAGTGAATTCCTGGTTCGACATGCGCCTGAGTTTCGACCGCCGGACCTCACGGGGCGCAGAATTCTCGTTCAGGGGCACTGTCACCATAAGTCGGTTCTGAAGATGACGGCGGAGATGGAACTGCTGCGCCGCACCGGGGCTGCCGTAGAGCTGCTCGATTCCGGCTGCTGCGGCATGGCGGGCCCATTCGGCTTTGAGCGCGAGAAGTTTGCGGTCTCGCAGGCGCTCGGGGAACGGGTTCTTCTGCCCGCGGTTCGGGCCGCGGGTCCGGAGACGATCCTGGTGGCGGACGGCTTTAGCTGCCGCGAACAGGTCGCGCAGAACACGATGCGGCACGCCATCCACTTCGCGGAAATTCTTTCTCCTGAAACTTTGGGCAGTTGACACCGCGCCGACTTGCATCCTAAGGTGGAGACAGATGCAGATTCTCCGCCATCATCGTCATCACCATCATCACGTGACGAGCGTGCCGGCGAATCTTTGCACTCCGCGGTTGATTTAGCAAGACCAACCATAAGGATTGAAAAGCCCGCCGGCGCCGAGAGCGCTGACGGGCTTTTGACTTTTTGGCGTACGCCACACAAAGGAACAGCAAATGACGGAACCGACGATTGATTTTGCAAAGATGGAGGGCCTGGCGCCGGGAATTGTGCAGGACGCGCGCACAGGCCAGGTGCTGATGCTGGGATTTCTAAACGAAGAGAGCTGGCGCAAAACCCGAGAAACCGGCTTTGTTACGTTTTGGAGCCGGACGCGGCAGAAGCTGTGGATGAAGGGCGAGACCAGCGGCAATCGGCTGCGGATCATTGAGGTCTCAACCGACTGCGACCAGGATGCGCTGCTCTTTCGGGTGGAAGTGGAAGGCGATGGCCTAGTGTGCCACGAGGGAACCGTGAGCTGCTTCACAAGGCCGCTGGCCGCGAGCGCGAAGGTGGGGGCATGAACAACAAACTGCGTCTCGGCATTCCCAAAGGCAGTCTGCAGGAAGCGACCATTGCACTGTTCGGCCGCGCGGGCTGGAACATTTACGCCGACGGGCGTTCCTATTTCCCGAGCATCGACGATTCGGAGATTGAGTGCATGCTGATTCGCGCGCAGGAGATGGCGCGCTACGTCGATCACGGCGTGCTGGATGCAGGTCTGACCGGCATCGACTGGGTGGTGGAAAGCGGTCTGCAGGTCGAGAGCATCACCAGCCTTGTCTACGCCAAGCAGAGCCGCCGGCGGGTGCGCTGGGTGCTCGCAGTTCCGGAGAGCTCGCCCTGGCAGCGCGCGGAAGATCTGGCGGGGAAGATCATCGCTACGGAACTCGTTGAA
>JBAUZR010000781.1:0-12557 GCA_049585375.1 Acidobacteriaceae bacterium | reverse complement strand
GTCTCGAGCTGGTGGTGGTAGTCCTTATCGACGCTCAGCAGCACGCGCTCGGAATCGAGGTGGCCGCCGTTGGGAACCGCAAGGCTGAGTGGAATCTGATCTTCGGCGGGCGAATCCTGGAGGGAGTTCTCCTTCTCCAGTTCGGTTGTTCCGGTGGATTCGACCTCGTACGAGGCAATGCGATCTTCAGAGCCCGGAGTGAGATGGAGACGCAGGACGGTCAGAAACTTGTTCGAGGTGAGCGCGCCGACAAACAGGCTCTGGTGGCTGTCACGGTTGTAAATGAGCTGGCTGCCGACGCCGCGATGCATCAGAGTGGGCTGCTTGTAGGGAGCATCGGCGAGGTCGTGGATCCGCATCGCCGGCCGATCTTCGCTGAAGCTGTCGGAGAGGATGCGGTCCTGGGCGGTCGGTCCTCCCAGATTCAGGACGTCGTCACCAGTCGCGTCGATCGCGCGGATCGCCTCGACGTGGATTGCGTGGCCGGTCGTGTTTTCGACGGTGACCTGGGCATCGGCGAAGGGCACATCCTTGTAAGCGCGGAAGCGATAGATAAGATTGGGCGCGCCGGCGAGGCCCGAAGCGGTCACGGTCCACTCAGCCGCAGCACCCAGTTCGGCCTGCGCCTCGGACTGCCGGACTGCATGCCTGGGATAATCAGCTGAATGCAGCCAGCGGCCGTCCACCTCGGCCGCCACACCGGTCGTGAGTGCAAAGTTGGCGCCCCCTGGCATGCCGATGCTGTAGAGGCCGTCCTGAGAGACGCGCACGTGGAGTCCGCTGGTCTGCGCGGTGAGCGCCATTGGACCTGCGAATGCACCGGCCAGCAGAACCGTGGCCACGCCTGCGCCGAGCCGCCTCTTCGGATTGTCTTTCACGCCTATGCCTCCCGGACCGCCTCTGTCAGATTGTTAATTTCGTTTCATTTCGAACCACGTCGATCCGGTATCGGAGGGTAGTGGAGGCCCAACCCATCTGTCAAGCGATTCTCTCGACGAAGAAAGGGGCTTCTACCCGCAAAAGACAGGGCACAGGCCGCCGGGGAGACCGTCAGTGCGCTGCTGGCAGCATTGATTTCGATCTGAATCCGTTGCCCTCGATGAGAAAAGAATGGTAATAATACGGAATCTTCGAGAAGAACCCCTCGAGAGGGCCGTAAACAGCCACCCGCATGGCGCGCTTCGATCTCACCATCGCCGGAGAAGTCAACCTCGACCTCATCCTCTACGCCCTCCCCGAGTCACTTCCGCTTAATCGCGAAACACTGGCCAGCAACTTTGAGCTGACTCTCGGCAGCTCCTCCGCGATCCTCGCGCACAATATTTCTCTGCTCGGGACGCGCACGGGCTTCATCACTCGCGGCGGAGACGACGAACTGGGGCGCATCGCTATGGAGCGCCTGGCTGAAAGCCAGGTGGATCTCTCTCGTGCTATCCGCTCGACCACCGGCACAAAGACCGGGGTGAGCATTCTGCTCCATCACGGCGGAACGCGGCGCATCCTCACCTATCCTGGCGTGATGTTCGAGATGACCTGCGCCGACCTTGACCTTGAGTATCTGTGCTCAGCGCGGCATTTTCATCTGTCGTCGTTGTTCCTGCAGCAGGGACTGCAGGCGGGCCTGCCCGATCTGTTTCGGATGCTGAAACAGCGCGGCCTTACGATTTCACTCGACACGAACGACGATCCCGACGACCGATGGGACGGCATTCTCGATGAGATCCTCCCCTATGTGGATCTGCTGCTGCCCAACGATGACGAGGTCCTCCGCATCGCCGGCCGCGACACTCTGGAAGCCGCTCTCGATGTGCTGGCGCCGCGCATTCCGCTGATCGCCGTGAAGTGCGGAGCGCGAGGCGCCTGGGTGCAGCAGGGGGCGAAGCGCGTCCTCGTCCCCGGCGTTCCTGTTACGCCGGTCGACACGGTGGGTGCGGGAGACACCTTTAATGCCGGCTTTCTGTCGGCATGGCTGCGCGGCGCCGACCCGGAAACCTGCGCCCGCGCGGGGAATATCACCGGGGCTCTTTCCACGCTTCGGCCTGGCGGAACCGAGGCCTTTCGCGATCGCGCCTTGCGCGATAACTTTCTTCGACAGCACGCATTTCCCTTTCCGTTGTAGTCTGGCGAGCGCGGCCGTTCCCGCGCAGGAGGCAGTCTCTGGAGCCAACCACCACCACGAATCCGGCTGGAGCGCCCGGGCTACGCCGCGCGCTTAAGCTGCGCCACCTGATTCTTTACGGCATCATCATCATTCAGCCCACCGCCCCGATGGGCATCTACGGCGTGGTCAGCAATGCCGCGCGCGGGCATGTGGTCACCACCCTTCTCATCGCCATGGTGGCTATGCTGCTCACCGCGGTCAGCTACGGGCGCATGGCGCGCATTTATCCCAGCGCAGGGTCGGCCTACACCTACGTGGGGCACGAGATCCATCCCATGGCCGGCTACGTGGTCGGCTGGTCGATGCTGATGGATTACATGCTGAACCCGATCATCTGCGTGATCTGGTGCAGCGCCGCCGCGATAAATGTGCTCCCGCAGATTCCCTACGCTGCATGGGCCCTTGCGTTTGGCATCCTCTTTACCGCGCTCAACCTGATCGGCGTGCAGGCTTCCAGCCGCGTGAACGCCGTGCTTGCGCTGGGCATGGGCGTTGTCGTCGTCATCTTCCTCGCGTTTGGGATTCGCTATATCGCGCTCGTGGCGCAGCCCACGGGGTATGCGTGGCTCAGGCCGTTCTATGACCCGGCAACCTTCAGCGCGAGTCGCCTGCTGCACGGCACGTCGCTGGCCGTGCTGACGTACATCGGCTTCGACGGAATCTCCACCATGTCGGAGGAGGTGGAGAATCCGCGGCGTAATATCATGCTGGCCACCGTGCTCACCTGTCTCGCCATCGGCGTGCTCTCCTCCGTCGAGGTCTACGTGGCACAGCTCGCCTGGCCGTGGAAGGGTGCTTTCCCGGAAAGCATGGTGGATACGGCGTTCGTGCACATTGCCGAGCGCGTCGGCGGACGCTTCCTGTTTCAGCTGCTCAACGCCACGCTCCTCCTCGCGAATTTAGGATCGGGCATTGCCGCACAGTTTGGGGCCGCGCGGCTGCTCTACGGCATGGGCCGCGCCAACGCTCTGCCACGCCGGTTCTTTGGAGCCGTCAGCCTCCGCAACAATATTCCCCGCAACAATGTGCTGCTGCTGGGGCTTATCACGATCGGCGGCGCGTTCCTGCTGACGTATGAGAAGGGCGCGGAGCTGCTGAACTTCGGGGCGTTTATCGCCTTTATCGGCGTCAACGCCTCGGCGCTGATTCACTACAAATTTCGCTCGAAGGAGAAGGTTTTTCTGGCGGCCACCATTCCGATCGCCGGAATTCTCATCTGCACGTTCATCTGGTTCAACCTCAGTCGCAACGCCAAGCTGCTGGGGGCGGCGTGGGTCGTCGTGGGCCTGCTTGTTTATCTGCTGATGCGCGGCAAGCGGGCCGCAGACTCCACGCTCGAGGACGCGTTTTGAACCGCATACATCAAGCAGGAGAGATTCCGATGCGCCTCTGGATATCTTTGCTTCTCTTCGCGTGCGTCTCGGCCGGTGCGAACTACGCCTGCGCGCAGACAGCTAACTCCGCAGGACAGCGATTCCAGGGAGACGGCATTGCCGTCGAGATTCACGCCGCCCGCGGGCGCTTCGAAGGACTGCACGTCACCGATGAGCTGCTCGGGCGAACGATCGACCTGCCGCAGGCGTTTGTGCTCACCATGACGGGCGGCGCTGTGCTGCGCTCTTCGGCGATGCAGATGGGGCCGATAGTCGTCAGCGATGCGATGGTGCGTGGCGCAGCGAGCCATGCTCCCGAACGGCGCGCCTGCGCTGACTTCTCCGATCAAAAATTCCCCGGTCATCTGCACTGGTGTCTGTTGCTGCGCGCGCACGCCGGCTATTTTCGCCAGGAGCTGACATTGCACGCATCCTCCGACGCCGCGATCGCGGAAGTACGCATGCTGGACTTCAGTGACCCAGGCGCCCATGTTGCCGGGACGGTGCGCGGTTCGCCGATTATCGATTCCGGTATGTTCTTCGGCTTCGAGCATCCCCTCTCCACGGCGCATGTCGACGGCAGCCATGTTGTCGCATCTCTTGCTCGGGTGCTGCCGCTGCGCGCCGGGCAGAGCACGACGTACTCCTCTGTCGTTGGCGTGGCTGCGTCCGGCCAGATGCGGCGCGCCTTCCTTCATTACATCGAGAATGAGCGCCCGCGCGCGTACAGCCCCTTCCTGCATTACAACTCCTGGTTCGACATCGCGTTCGGCGGCGCCTACAACGAGACGGACGCCATCGATCGCATTCGTGCCTTCGGCCGCGAGCTGGTCGATGAGCGCCACGTGGAGATGAATTCCTTTCTGTTCGACGATGGCTGGGACAATCCCAACTCGCTGTGGGGCTTCAACAGCGGATTCCCGGATGGCTTTACCAAGACCGCGGCGGCCGCCAGGCAGATCCACGCCGGCATCGGCGTCTGGTTCTCGCCGTGGGGCGGCTATATGGTACGCCGCAAGGAGCGCATCGCGTATGGCCGCGCGCACGGATACGAGATCATCAAGGGCGGCTATGCGCTTTCCGGACCCAAGTACTACCAGCGCTTCGAGCAGGTATGCCTGGAGATGGTCGACCGTTACGGCGTGAACCAGTTCAAGATTGACGGCACCGGCAACGCTGACCGCGTCTTCCCCGGCAGCACCTTCGACAGCGACTTCGATGCCGCCATCCATCTCATCCAGGTCATCCGCGAACACAAGCCGGGCATCTTCATGAATCTCACCACCGGCACCTATCCCTCGCCCTTCTGGCTTTTCTATGCCGACTCCATCTGGCGTGGCGGCGACGATGACGGATTCGCCGGCGTGGGCTCTTCGCGCCAGCAGTGGATCACCTATCGCGACGAGCAAACGTATCGCAACACGGTCGAGCGCGGACCGCTCTTCCCCATCAACTCGCTCATGCTGCACGGACTGATCTACGCGAAGCTCGCCGAACGGCTCAGCTCCGATCCTGGCCATGATTTCCCGGACGAGGTCCACGATTACTTCGCCACCGGCACCCAGCTGCAGGAGATGTACATCACGCCCTCGCTGCTCAGCTCCGCCGACTGGGACGTGCTGGCGCACGCCGCGAACTGGGCGCGGCACAATGCCGCCATTCTCGAAGACACGCACTGGATCGGCGGCGATCCGGGCCAGCTCGCGGTGTACGGATGGGCCGCGTGGAGCCCGCAGGGGTGGATCGTCACCCTGCGCAACCCGTCGGACAAACCGCAGAGCTTTACGCTGGATTTGAAATCGGCGCTGCAGGTGCCGCAGGACGCGAGGTTCGGCACCATGGCGTCCGATCCCTTCGGCAAGCCCGGGGCCGCACCCGTCCGGCTGGACCCGCGTCGCGCCGAGATTCACCTGGCGCCCTTTGAAGTCCGGACTTTCGAATCCACCGCGGGAGATTCCGAGTCTCGCTGAACGAGAGAGAGCTCTGCTGGAAATCCTTTCGCTTTGCACTTATCGCTTACGATTTGTTACGATGGCCGTGACTTCAGGAGGCCTCCCGCCCGCCCTGTAAACTGCGAGCGAGAGCACGAGAGATCAACGTGGATCCCTTATCAAAATTGCTTCGCCTGCCCGCGTCGGAAAAGCTGGAGCGGGGCCTGCATCACACTCCGCAGGAGATCGAGCAGCAGCCACGCACCTGGCGCCGCACGCTCGAACGGTTGCAGGCGCAGCGCAGGGAACTCGAAATGTTCCTCGCCTCCACCGGATTGCGCGACGACGCTCAAAAGCGCCCCACCGTTTTTCTGGTCGGCGCAGGAACATCGGATTACATCGGGCGCTCGCTCCACCATTTGCTGCGACACTGCTGGCAGTGCGAGGTGATCCCTGTCGCCAGCACCAGCCTGCTGACTGACTTTTCGGATTCGATGGTTGCCGGCCGCCGTTATCTCTGGATCTCATTTTCGCGTTCGGGCAATAGTCCGGAGGGCGTCGCTGTTCTTGAGCGCGCGCTGGAGGAGTGCCCGCAGATCAGCCATCTGCTCGTCTCCTGCAACAGCTCCAACCGCATGATGCAGGCCATTGAAGGCCGCCCCGGCTGCCATGCCGTTGTGCTCGAGGACGAGGTAAACGATCGCAGCCTCGCCATGACCAGCTCCTTCACCAACATGGTGCTGACCGGGCAGTTTCTGGCGCACCTCGCCGATCCGGCTGGATACGCACTGACCGTGGATGCGCTGGCAACGGCTGGCGAATCGCTGCTGCCCAGGGCTGCGCAACTGGCCTCTGATCTCGTCAACAACGGCTACTCGCGCGTCTGCTTCGTTGGTTCGGGTGGGCTCGCCGGAGCGGCGATGGAATCGGCGCTCAAGGTGCTGGAGCTGACCGCCGGCCGTGTGCAGACCATGTCGCAGGCCACTCTCGCCCTGCGCCACGGCCCTATGGCGGCGCTCGACCGCGACACGCTGCTGGTGGCTTTCATTTCCAGTCACGCGCCGCGCCGCAATTACGAACTCGATCTGCTGCGCGAGATTGGGGCGAAGGGACTGGTCCGCACGCGCGTGGCCGTCGCCGCCGATCCGCGTGGTCTCGCCGGCGAGGCGGAGCATATCCTCGCACCCGAAGACGTGGCTGCTATTCCGGACGCCTGCCGCCCGATGCTGGACGTGCTCTTTGGCCAGTTGCTGGGCCTATTCGCGTCGATCCACGCCGGGCTGCAGCCGGACACGCCGAGCCCCACCGGCGCCATCAGCCGCGTAGTGCCGGAACTCAGCATCTACTAGCGGCGCGACCGGGAGCGGTTATTCGAACCACGCCACCGCGCCACGCTCCAACGCCGGCAGCGTGAAGCTCACGCGATCCCCCGACGCCTGTCCGTTTACCGTCGTCTCCGTGCCCAGGAACGGCAGCCAGTGGAGCGTCTTCCCCAGGGTGGCGGACGCGGTCACGCGAATTCCGCGCTGCGCTGTCGGCGTCTCGTTTTGTCCAGCCTGCAATCCGGAGAAGTTCGCCAGGAACAGATAGGTGCGGCCGTTCACACGGGCTTCGTGGATCACGACGTTCTGGGAAGCGTCGAACTGCACATCGGTCTTCGACTCGATTGCACGCAGGAGCGCAGCCTCGCTCGCGGGATTGACTCCATAGAAGTCCTTCTGCGCCGCGTCCAGATAGCGCAGTTCCGGCTGATCCGGGAAACGCGCCGCACTCTTCAGCGCGTCGAGCCGCGGATCAGTCGTACCCGTCAGCACTACGCGGCCGCCTTGAGCGGCGAACGCACCCACCCCAGCCGCTTCCTGCTCGCTCAGGACGCGCACATCCGGCAGCACCAGCACTTTGCCATGAAAGGCATTCAGCGTCCGCGCCGTTACGATCCGGAACTGCACGTGGTTCTGCAGCAGCATCAGCAGGACGCCGCGATAGGCCGCGACGAACGGCTTGGGATAATAATTCCGCGTCGTGTCGGAGAAGTAGACACCGGTCTCGCCCTCCGGCTGCCGCTCGGCGCCAAAGATATTCTCGTGTGCGGCGATCCAGTGGAAAATCTGCACGCGGGTGGGCATGTCATTGGAGCCGGACATGACGTGGCCGCGCGCATCCCAGAAATTCGCGCCCGCGGTCAATTCGGAATTCGCAAGCGAGAGCATCGCCGGACGCGGCGCCACGTTTTTCGCGCCATCCCATGAGTAGTTCAGAATCCAGGTGGGCTTCGTCTCGCCGGCAAAGGCGCGGAAGCTCCGCATGCCGATCTGGTAATTGAACCAGTCGAAGGGCGAGCGCGAGGCAGCGGTGTGATCCTCGCTGTCGCCAAACTCATACTCGTGCGCGATCGCGTCCACCACCGGGTAGAGCTGGTACACATCCGAACCCACTCGGGGCGCGGCCTCCTCGATACCCGGATAGATCTCGGGGATGAGCGCAATGTTTGGATTCACCGACACCGCATTCTGCCGAATCTCCGCAAGGAAGTCGTTGATCGTCTGAATTCGGAAATCGATCCACTTGCGGAATCCCGGATTGTCGGGATCGCCCAGTTTGATGTCCTTGCGCGCATCCAGCCCGGTCGCTTTTTTGAAGGCGGCCACCGTCCCGTCATCAAAGCTGGCCCAGCTGTCCTCCCATCCGGTGAAGTGGGTCATCCAGTAGGGAATGTCCACGTAGACGCCGTCGATGCCGGTCGCGGCAATCTGCCGGATGTGCTGCATGTAGATCTTCCGCCACGGCTCGGCGTAAGGGCTCACCCAAACATCTTCCTCGCCGGGGCGAATCCAGAAGGCCGACTTCGCGCCGAAGATCGCCGGCTGCCCGGTGATCTTGCGCTGCAGCCAGTCCGGATGCTCTTTGGCCAGGGTGTGGGGCCCATCGGCGTTCAGCGAGATGCACTCCGTGCCGGCGATATAGACGAAGGCCTTGTTGCCGGCCTTGTGCGCGGCCTGCGCTACGAGGCGGATCGCCTGCAGTTTCTGGGTGGGATCGAGAAAGCTCTCGTAGCGGCCCTCAATATCGTTGTCCACTTCAATGCCGTAGACGCCGCTCGCCGTGGCCTGCTGCACAATTTGCTGCGCATTGGCAGGCGTGAGCGGATAGGCGGCGATTCGCACCTTGCGCATCCACGCGCGCGCCGGCCCGTCAAAGCTCTGCGCGCTCGCCACCGCGCTGCAGGCCATCCCAAGAACAACTATCCCCATCGTTTTGCGGAGAACGCCCCACGAGGCCGCAGACATAAAAGCTCCTCACACTTTGTGGAAGAAAATGGACGAGCGGGACCGATCAGGTCCCGCCCACTCAGAACTGGTAGCGCGCCCCGAACTGCAGGTGCCGCGGAATATAGCCCGCCGCCGTCGAGCTCACGATGCCAAAGCTCGAGTCCTCATATCCGAAGTCCGGGAAGGCAAAGCGCGGTGTGTTCGTAAAGTTGAACAGGTCCACGTGGAACTCCAGCCGGCTCTCGCGTGGCAGCGTTTCGGACTTCATGAACGACACATCGAAGTCCCGGATGCTGTCGCCGCGAATGTCGGAGAAGTAGCGCGGCGCGTTGCCTGGCTGCTGGTCGCCGGGATCCGCAAAACAGTTCGCATTCAGATACGGCTGCTGCGTATAGGCAGCATTGTGGATGCTGATCCCCGTCGTCACCTGCGAGCAGGTCACATCCGGTCTCTGGTTGCCATCCGCCAGGCGCGGATTCCCCATGCTGATAGGCATGGGCGTGCCGGTCTGGTAGGTGGCCAGTGTCGATCCCTGCCAGCCACCCACAAAGTAATCGACCACGCGGTTCATGTTCGCGCCGATGAGGCGGCCGCGACCGATCGGCGAATCCGCCACGACCGCCGCCACCAGACGGTTGGTCGCGTCGTTCGCGCTGATCGACCACTCGGCCTTCAGATTGTCGAGCTCCTGGGGATTGCCGGTATCCAGATATCCCACAAAGGCGTTGAACCCAACGGAGGAGTCATCTTCGGCTTTTGACCAGGTATAGTTGCCTTCGAACGAAAGATACTGGCTCTCGCGCTTCTGGAAGCGCACCTGCATGGAGTTATACCAGGAGCTGGCTGCCAGTTTCGGCAGCCCCGAGAACACGCCGTCGTACTGCGGATACGGACGCAGCAGGTTCAGCAGTGGCAACTGGTCGTCGCCGTAGCGGGACTCAGGCTCGTTGAAGATGGCGTTTGGCCCGCTGAACAGCGGCTGGAACGGATTGTCCACCAGCGCGCTCAGCTGGTCGCTGGTGTACTGCTCGCGCACGTTCGAGGGAATGAAGTTGCGGTTGCTGGTGCTGCTGTAGCCGCCCCACGGCAGATGGGTCGAGCGATTGGCCGAATAGTCGATCCCCAGCACGACCTTCCACGGAAACGCCTGCTGAATGCCGACGTTCCACTGGTAGATTTCCGCGTTGCGTGCCGGCTCAAGGTCCAGGTTGTTGGCGTCGGCCAGTCCCCAGTCCGCGAGCTGGCCGTACTTCTTTCCCTGAGGCTGCGGAATCCCGCCCGGGAAGGGATTCTCCAGCGTGGCAAAGCGCGTCTGATAGTTGTCTTTGCTGAAGAACACCGACGGGCTGGCGGCAAAGGCGGGCCCTGGATACTGGTAGTTCGTCGCAACGTTCAGCCCGTAGTAAATGCCGGCGCCGCCGCGCACTACCGTCGTTGGATTCACCTGCCAGGCAAAGCCCAGCCGCGGCGCCACGTTGTTGCGGTCCACCGGCACTGTGCGCATGCTGCTGGTGGCGAAAATCGTTGCTCCGGGCGGCGTGTCGCTGGCCTGATAGGCGCTCAGGCCGGGAACCGGCTGGCCGCTGCTCGCAGTAAAGTCGCTGAACTCGTTGTAGTTGTGCCGCTCCGAGTAGGGCGTGCTCCACTCATAGCGGACGCCCAGGTCGAGTGTCAGCTTCGGCGACGCATGCCAGCTATCCTGGGCGTAAAAGGCGGTCTCCCGCGACATATCCGCCACCGCCGGCTGCACGTTGATGCCGCCTGTGTCGCCGTAGCCGATCAGGATGTTCGCGAACGAATTGCCCTGGGTGCCATTGGCCGTGTCGTAGGGCGTGGCCGACGAGACGGTTTGGTCGAAGCTGAAGAATCCGGTCGGATAGTTCGGCTGATCGAAGTTGTTATAAAAAATGCGCTGCTCGCCTCCGAATTTCATGTTGTGCTGCCCATGAGTCCACGAGAAGCTGGAGGAGTAATTCAGCAGGGTGTGCGCAAACTTCGTATCCACGCAGCACTGGCTGTAGAGCGGCGTGAATCGCGAGTAGTCGCCGTAGTCATTGGGCAGAATCGATGGCATGCGGGGGATGCCATTCGCGGCGTCAAGATACGAGGGGAAGCCGATGGTCGTCGGATCCGGCGTCCGCGTAAACGACGGCTGCGCCACCCGATCGATGCCAAAGTTGCTCACCCACAGAGTGTTTGCCGTAGGGGCAAAGGTGTACTCCAGCCCGTCGTTGTAGAACGCTCCTGTGTAATTCGTTCCATCATTGAAAATGTCGTCGGTAAAGACGCCGGGGGTGCTGCCGTCGTTGTGCTGGTAGCTGTAGCGCGCGCTCAGCCGCGAACGCGAGCTGAAGTTCTGATCGACCTTGATATCGAACTGCTGGCTGTTGGACGCCGCCAAAATCACTTCTCGGAAATTATTGGTGCCGATTCCCGCATCCCCCGCGGTGTTCGCCTTGGGATAAAGGTTCAGGATCGCCTGCCCCACCGGATCCCATTCGGTCTGCGGAATCATGTTGCCGTTGTAAGCCGCACGGTTCCCGTTGGCGTCAGTCGTAAACGGATCGAAGATCTGGTTCAGCACCAGGTTCCCGTTCGCGTCGTACGCCATGGTCTGCGAGTAGTCGCCGCTTCGCTCGGCGGCCGTCGGCACCGTGGCCACAATGTTCACCGGCTCGCGATCGCGCACGATAGACAGATCGCCAAAGAAGAACGTCTTGTCCTTGTGGATCGGGCCTCCCAGCGTGAAGCCGGTCTGATCCTCCTCGTGGCCAGGAACTGCCCCAGTGTTGAAGAAGTCGCGGGCGTCGAACGTTGCCCGCTGATCGTAGATCCAGGCGCTTCCGTGGAACTGGTTCGTACCGGACTTCATCACCGTGTTCACGACCGTTCCGCCGTTGTTGCCGTACTCCGCGGAGAAGCTGTTGTTCTCCACCTTGAACTCCTGCAGCGCTTCCACTGACGGCTGGTAGTAGACGTTGGTCGTGCCGCCCTCGCCCTGTTCGGGAGCGCTGAGCAAATCGCCATCGAGCCGGATGTCCGCCGTTGCATTGCGCTGGCCATTCGAGACGAAGTTCGTGCCGCTGGGATAGTTATCCTGGGTGCCTGAGCCCGACACTTCCGACACGCCGCCGGCCAGAAACGTCAGCGCAAAGGAGTCACGGTTTTCCAGCGGGATTTGCACCAGGTACTTGCTGCTCACATCCGTGCCCAGGGTTGCGTCCTCTGAATCCAGCAGCACCGGGATCGCGCGCACCGTGATGCTGGTCGACTCCGCCGCGGGACGAACCGTCGTGTTCAGCGTGGCCTTCTGGTTCACCGTGAGAACGATATTGTCCTGCTCCACGGTTCCGAAGCCTTTCGCTTCGATCACCATCTTGTAGGCCGCCGGAGGCAGCGCGCGAAACGAGTAGCCGCCCTGACCGTCGGTTTGCGTGGTCCGTGTGATGTTGGTCCCGATATCGGTGAGCCTCAGCGTGGCGCCTGGGATCACAGCTCCGCTGGGATCGCTGATGGTGCCAGCCAGCACCGCTTCATTTGTCGATTGCGCCCGGACCGGCAAAACAGGAGAGATCAGCAACACGACGGCCCACGCCAGGGAACAAAGCTTGCGCACGATGCCTCCAAAGAATTGCATACGAAACATTGATTTATTTCTTATCGTTTCGTATTGAGTCCTTTTAGCCCCGGACAGGCCCGTCTGTCAAGGGCATGGCGCGCCAACCCGCTGCTTCCTTATCATTTCGTCCGCATCCCGTATCCCTGCTACTATCGCCGGATGTTTCGATTCGGCAGACCTCAAACCGCCGGCCAGTGGCTCGGC
>JBAUZR010000780.1:0-7467 GCA_049585375.1 Acidobacteriaceae bacterium | reverse complement strand
AAACAGCAGCTTCGCCACGGTATCCGACGGAAAGAGTCCCTGATGAGCGGCGTTGTGCACCGTCTGCACCGCCGCGCGATTCCGCAGCACCGGATCGAAGTAGTAAAGCGTCCGCAGATACACCGGCAGCAGCGCCGCCTGCCAGTCGTGCGCGTGAAACACATCCGGCGCGCCCAGTTCCTTCGACGCCTCCAGCACCGCGCGGCAATACAACGCATATCGCTCCCAGTTGTCCTGGTAAGGTCCCGCCGCCGTCCCATACAGGAACTCCCGATCGAACAACTCCGGTGAGTTCACGAAGTAAACCTGCACCCCATCGTGTACGCCGCCGTCCAGAATCGCCGCAAACCGGCTGTAGTACTGGAACGGAATCGTGATGCTGCGGATCGCGTACTTCTTCTCCGGCATCTGCTCCCGCACCTGCCGGTAATACGGTACGTATACCGTCGCCTTGTGTCCCAGCGCCGCAATCTCCCGCGGCAGCGATCCAATCACTTCCGCAAGGCCGCCTGTCTTCGCCCAGGGTGCGCACTCCGACGCCGCAAACACAATCTGCATTCCGAATCCCGTCCCTTCCCGAAACCTGAGTCTAAACCGTCAGCCGCGCGTCCGCTCTCGCACGCACGCCCATTCCGCTGCACAATCATGAGAGATGCCGCAACGCCCGCAGCGACCCAAACTGGGTCAGAATTTTCTCGTCAGTCCCACCGCCCAGGCCGCCATCGCCAACGCCCTCGGCGACCTGAGCCACCGCACTGTCGTTGAAATTGGACCCGGCCGCGGCGCCATCACCACCCTCCTCGCCCCGCGCGCCCACCGCCTCATCCTCATCGAGATCGACCGCGACCTCGCTCCCCGCCTCCGCGCTCAGTTCGCCGACCGCCCCTCCGTCGAGGTCCTCCAGCAGGACATCCTCACCACCGACCTCACAGCCCTCCGCTCCGATCCAGGCGACAAAATCCTCATCATCGGCAACCTGCCCTACTTCATCACCTCCGACATCCTCCTCCATCTCTTTCGCGCCCACGGAGCGATCGATCGCGCCGTCATTATGATCCAGCGCGAAGTCGCCGACCGCATCGCAGCCCAGCCCGGCACCCGCGACTACGGGCTCCTCTCCGTCACCGCCCAGCTCTACGCCCGCGTCGAAAACCTCTTCACCCTCGCGCCCGAAGCCTTCTCGCCGCCGCCCCAGGTCCACTCCACCGTGCTCCGCCTCACCATGGCCCCTCGCTTCGTCGAGCTTGGACTGACACCCCCGGCCGCTCCGGCCGCTGCTCCGGACGCACGCCTCTCCAGACCGGACGCTCCCAGTCCCGGCGCTGGCGATCCGGCCGCGCTTTTCATCCAGTTTTTACGACTGACCTTCGCCCAAAAGCGCAAGACCCTGGCGAACAACCTCCGCTCCGCCGGCTACACGCCCGCCACGATCACCGCCGCCCTCGACGCCGCCCGCATCCCCCCGCAATCCCGCACCGAGCAGCTCAACCTCCCCACCCTCGCCGCCCTCTTCCTCGCTCTCCGCTCCAAAACGTAGTCCCATCGGCAGCATTCTTCACAGCCGGCTTGCACACCCGGCCGGTGCACTCTACCTGGCCTCTGACCTGCGGCTCATCCGCTCCACCATCACCCACAGCATCTTGCTCACCTCCTCGACGAGATTCTCCGCAAGCCGAAGCTGTTTCGCATCCCCGAACCCGAGTTCCCCGGCAATCACAAGCTGTGTCTGCACTTCGAGCACGGAACCGCGGGCAATGCATAGAAAGTTCCGATAGTCCGGCCTGGATCCGCGTCCCCACCCCTCCGCGACATTGCTGGCAACCGCAACCCCCGCTCGACGAATTTGACTCGTCAGTCCATAGATTTCCTCCCGCGGAAAAGCCTCCGTGAGCCTGTAAAGAGCAACGGAAAGCTCGATGGCCCGCTGCCACACAATGAGTTCGCGATGAGAATTCGCCACTACCCCCCCTCTTTTGGATCCTCTGTCCGCTGTTTCCGGTATGTCCTATCCGCTGTCCGCTATCCGCTGTCCGCTGAGAGGAGCCGCCCCGCGGCTCCTCAATGCACCCGCACACTCCCATCCTCCCCATGGCTGATCCGCCGAAACAGCCACACCACCATCCCCGCCGCAAACGCCACCAGCGCAGTCCAGCGAAAGACATCCACAAACCCCCACAGCAGCGCCTGCCGCTCCAGCTGCATATACATCGCGGCCAGCGCCCCCGGCTCGCCCTGCGCCCGTCCCAGATGCTGCGCAAAGTGCCCGGCCATCTGCGCGGAGTAGTGCTGGAACCAAATCCCCGTCCGCGGCGCGCTCGCCGCAATCTCCGCGTGGTGAAACGCCGCCCGCCGCACCAGCATCGTCGACGCCAGCGATATCCCGATCGACCCCCCAATATTCCGCAGCAAATTAAAAATCCCCGTCGCGTTCCCCATCTGCTCGTTCGTCAGCGTTACCGTCGCCGTATTCCCGACCGGCACAAATACAAAGCTCAGAAAGAATCCCGTCAGGATAATCGGCACCAGCATCGTCGTCGGCCCAATCCCCGTATTGATCTGCGAAAACCAGATCGAGAGCACTCCAAACGCGGTAAACCCAATCGTGATCAGCCACCGGTTGTCCACCTTGTGGCTGATGATCCCCATAATCGGCAGCCCCAGCATCGACCCCAGCCCGCGCGGCGCCACTACAATCCCCGCCGTCAGCGCCGTGTACCCCAGCACCTCCTGATAGAACAGCGGCATCATCGCCACGGTGATATAGATCGTGAACCCCAGCAGAAAAATGAGAATGCACCCGATTGCGAAGTTGCGATTGCGAACCAGGATGCGCAGATCCACCAATGGCTGCTTGCTCTTCCACTCGTGCCGCAGAAACCACACCAGGCTCACCACCAGGATCGCCGTCGCCCACCGCAGCCACGGCGCGCTGAACCAGTCCACCTCCTGCCCCTTGTCCAGAATGATCTGCAGGCACCCCGACCAAAGCGCCAGCAGCCCAAATCCCAGGTTGTCGAACGCCCCCGCGCTTTTCCTGTTGATATACGGCGGATCGTGCACGAACCGGCTGATCATGAAGACCGCCAGAATCCCCACCGGAATATTGATGTAGAAAGCGTACCGCCACGTGTAGGAGTCGGTCAGCCACCCGCCCAGCGTCGGCCCCACCACCGGAGCCACCACCACGCCAAAGCCGAACAGCGCCATCGCCGCCCCGCGCCGCCTGGGCGGAAAGCTCTCCATCAAAATCGCCTGTGACAAAGGCTGCAGCGCCCCGCCCCCAGCTCCCTGCATCACCCGCGCCAGCAACAAAAAGCCCAGCGAAGGCGCCGCTCCGCAGAAGAACGACGACACCGTGAACAGCACCACGCACGTAATCAGGAACCGCTTCCGCCCGAACCGCAGCGAAAACCAGTTGCTCGCCGGCAAAATCACCGCGTTGGCGATCAGGTAGCTGGTCAGCACCCACGTCGCTTCTGAATTCGACGCCGCCAGCGTCCCCGCAATATACGGCAGTGCCACCGACGCAATCGAGGTATCCAGCACCTCCATAAACGTGGCCAGCATCACCGCAACGGCCACAATCCAGGGATTCTCCGCCGGCACCGCCGCCCCCGGCGCAGCCTTCCCAGGAGGCCGCACCGCCCCCGCATCGGCGACCGCCGCCAACGGACTCTCGACCAGCGTCGCCACCATGCCCCTCCCGGCGACGCTTCAGACTAGGTTTTGTTCCGATTTTCCGCAGTGCCGAGGGTCACAGCCCTCAGCCGCTCGTCCAATTCCGTGCTGAGGCGCTACCATGGCCCCCGAGTTCACCATGTCCCTGTCCCGCCGTCTCGTTACTCGACTCTGCCTTCTCTGGCTGGCATGCATGCCCGCCGCAGCTTCGAATCTCGTCACCGGCAATGGCTTCGGCTTCGGTGTGGTGACGCCCTCAACCGGCACGATCACGAAGTTCTACGCCCATCCCTACAGCTTCCTGCGGCCTGATCCCCGCGATCCCCTCAGCGAGGGAATTCCCACCGCCAACTTCATCCGGCAACTGGGCTGGCGCGATGCAGTCGCCGAAAACTCGTCTGCCGCCTATGAAGATGATTCCCATGTGATTCACATCCACAGAAGCGATGGCGATGGCCTCTGCTTCATGCCCTTTGGCTTCGAGCATGCGGCTCTCATCGTTAGTTGGGAGCCGCAGTCACCCGAAGCCCTGCGCGGCGCCTTCGACGTCCAGTGGAATGCCCCGCTCCGCGCGCAGAAAAGCCTCCGCCTCTCCGGTGCGACCCTGCACCTGCTGCAATTCGACGGCATCGACGAATCCCTGCTCGTCATTCCTCTCGACAGGTCTTCGCAACCCAATGTCGCTTCCCCGCAGCTCCTCGCCGGCCATCACGCGTGGGCGCTCATCGCTCTCGAGAAGGACGACGCACCCGAGCCGACCGCGAGAGAATTCCTCCGCTGGCAGGCTGGCCTTGCGCCACAGGCTCTCGCCCGGCGGGAGATTGCGGAGATGGAACGCTGGCGGGTCCGACCGGCCGTCCACTTCGCCAGTGAGAAGGAACGACACCTCTGGCGCCAGAGCGAGGTCATGTTGCGCATCGCGCAGAGCCGCGAGCCCAACGGCCCGAGCTACTACGGTAACGGCCTCATCGTCGCCAGCCTCCCCGACGGCCTCTGGTTCACCCCCTGGGTCCGCGACATGGCCTGGGCCACCGTTGCCCTGGCGCGCATGGGCCATCAACAAGAAGCGCGCGCCGCCCTCCTCGCTTATTTCAACGCCCGGCCCACCGGCAAAATGCGAGCCCAAACCGCTGGCGCCGATTACCAGATCTCCGTCGTCCGTTATTACGGCAACGGAGCCGAAGAGCCCTTCTTCACCAACGAAGGCAGCACCAACATCGAGTTTGACGACTGGGGCGAAGCCCTCTGGGCCCTCGGCGAGTATCTACGCCGATACCATGACCCCGCCCTCCTCTCCACGCCCACCTATCGCGGCAACCTTTATCAGAGTGCCCGGGACTACATCGCGAAACCGCTGCTTGCCAATACGGAGCAGTACGGCGGCGGCCGCATCGTGGATGCCGACACATCGATCTGGGAAGAACGGGAAAAAGACAAAAAGCACTTCGCCTTTTCCACCGCGATGGCCATCGTCGGCCTTGAGGAATTCGCAGATGTGGCCCGCCTCGCCGGCGACGACGTCACGCGAACCGCGACCCTCCACCAAATCGCCCTGCTCCAAAAAGGCTTCAACGCGGCCTTCATCCGCGGCGGACACCTCCACGGCACCCTGGAAGAAGGCGTCAAGAACGACATCGACGGAGCCCTCCTCCAGATCATCAACTTCGGCGTCGTCACTAATCCCTCTGTCATCCGTGACACCCTGCAGAGAATGGAGCTGCTGAAAGTCGTCTCCGGTGGATACCGCCGAGTCCGCAGCACCTACACCGATCCCTCCATCTACGAGTACTGGTACGAGCGTGAGGAGTTCCTCTTCGTCGACTTCAATCTGGCTGAGCTTCTCTACCGCCTTGGCGACACCGCCAAAGCCGATGCGATGCAGGAACGCATAGTGAATAAAGCAGCCGCCGACCACGATCTGATCCCGGAAATGTATGTCGCTTTACCCTGCAAGCTCTTTCCAGGCGCCATTGGCGACCCCACCGGCGCCCTGCCCATGGTCGGTTATGGAGCAGGCGAATTCATCCTCGAGCTCCTCAACACTGTCATCCCGACCGAAGCGCCGCCGGAACATTTCCAGCGGCGCACATTACCTCCCGGCGCTGAGCGGGAGGGACCCCCGTAGCAAACGAGCAGCGTGCGCCACAACGGCTCTCCGCGCGGAGGGATCGGTGGCGCAGCCGCCGAGAAGAATTTCAAGCGGTGCAAGCGGGACCCCGTCTGCTTCAGAACCGTCACACCCCAAACTGCCGCAGATGATGATCGAGATGCTTGTACATCAGAATCGCCCATTGCTGCGGCCGGAGCCGCCCAAAGAACGGATGCGGATTCTGAGTGCAGCAAGCGGCGCCCTGGCTCGCAAAGCTGTCAACCGCTGCAATCAGCCGCCCGCGCTCGTGCTCGAAATCGCACTTCGCCGGATCCGCCGTCAGGATTTCCGGGAAGGAGGGCGAATTGCGCCGCATCGGCTGACCGTCTGCGAGCACCAGCGGCTTGATCAGCTTTCCGATCACGCTCGCAGGAAACGACGCGCGCTTCGGGTTGATCCCGCCCGTCGCCATCTGCAGCCCGGAGGTGCAGTGCGCCAGCGTCTGTGCAGGGGTCATGCTGCCCCAGCGCCGCTCGCTCTCCGGCTGGAGTCGCAGGATGCGCTCCCTGATGTTTTCCGCCGCCACCGGGTCAAAGAGGTCCTTCATAATCGTCGCTCCGTCTTCACTGGATGGGCATCCGCCGGTCCCAATAGCTTTCTATCATCCTCGATGGCATCGCGTTCCCGACGCCAGAAACTTCCGCATGACCGACAATCCGCCCACCGTCTGCCTATATGATTTCGCCTGAAGTGCAATGAGGAGGTGATCGATGGCAAGAGATATCATTCGAACTCCTGATGCTCCGGCCCCACCGCCGACGTACAGCCAGGCCGTAAGAGCAGCGGGTCTTGTGTTCGTTTCGGGCACGGGGCCCCACGATCCCACAACCGAAAAGATCGTCGGAGAAACGATCCAGGAGCAGACCCGGCAGTGTCTCCGGAATGTGTCCGCGATCCTCAAAGCCGCAGGGACTTCCCTCGACAGGATTGTGAGCGCCACGGTCATCGTTCTTGAAGAAGGCGATTTTGCCGGAATGAACGAAGAATGGATCAAATGGTTTCCGGCGAACCCGCCTGCGCGGCAGGGAGCAAAGTTACCTGTCCGTATCCCCGGAATGAAGGTTTCAATCGCCGTCATCGCTGAAGCCTGACGGATTGCCGGCAATAGGACGACTCGCCCTTCGCGACAGGAGAGACATTGCGTCGTATCCGCCTCCCCGGCCCAGTGGTCTAGAATCAACCCCGTCCCTCCGGAAGACCGCCATGAGCCGAGTTCTCATCATCGACAGTCAAACCCCGGTCACCCGCGAAGTCGGCGAACTCCTGACCGGCGCGGATTTGCCCTTCGAGTACGCAGCCGGCCACATCGATGCACTCCACCGTCTGCGCTGCCGTGCCTTCGGTGTCATCATCACCAGTGCAGACGGCGTCATCGATGAAGCTCTCGCTCTCCTCCAGGAGATGAGGCTCATACGGCCCAATCTCAAGTGCATTGTGCTCGCTCCTCACAGCACACCGAGCGAGATCATCGCAGCGCTTCGCGCGCGAGTATTCGGATGTTTCACACCTCCCTTCGACGCGCACGAGATCTTCTGCGTCGCGCGCAATGCAGCCACCGGCGACGATTCGAACGAAGACATCGAAGTCATCTCCGCACGCCCCGGCTGGATCGCCGTCCGCGTCAACTGCCGCCTCGCCAC
>JBAUZR010000779.1:0-3756 GCA_049585375.1 Acidobacteriaceae bacterium | reverse complement strand
AGGAAGTGCCGGTGATTGTGCAGCCGATCACCGTCTCCACCACGCGCCGCTCCGTCGAACGTCTGCAGATCGGTCCCGAGCATCGCGCGCATTTGCCTGTGGAGACCTATCCGATCCTCAGCGGGATCAAGGGCGGCATTGCCGGCGGGATCGCGATGATCTTCCCGGCCATTATTTACGGACTCATCGCCCACCACAGCATCTGGTATCCGGTGAACCTTCTCGGAGGCGCCGGCGTTGGACCATCCCAGAACATCACGACGGCGGAGATTGCAACGTTCCACCCGAGCTGGCTGGTGACGGCGATCGTGATTCACGGTGTGACCTGCCTGCTGGTTGGACTGCTCTATGGCGCGATGCTGCCCATGCTGCCTCGGCATCCGGTGATCCTGGGCGGAATCCTGGCGCCGCTGCTGTGGACCGGACTGCTGCACTCGACCATGGGCATCATCAATCCGGCGCTGGATGCCCGCATCGCCTGGGGCTGGTTCGTCATTTCCCAGGTCACCTTCGGTGTGGTCGCCGGGCTGGTGGTTGCACGGGAGGGCCGCATTCGCACCGGCCGCGGACTGCCGTTCATCGCCCGCATGGGCATTGAGGCGCCGGGGCTGATGGAGTCGCATCCCGACGCGGGACCGACGCGGCCGCGGAACAAGGAGAATCACTGATGCGGCGGCTCCCGATTCTCGCTGCGGCGTCATTTGCCTTCCTGCTGGTACTCACCGGATGCGGGCAGTTGCCGGGCGCCACCGCGGAGGCCCATGCTCCTTTGCGTCCCGATCAGGTTCTCGACTTCCATACGCTCTACAGCCAGAACTGCCAGGCATGTCATGGAGCAGGCGGGCAGAACGGGCCGGCGATGGATCTGGCCAATCCGGAGTATCTGGCCCTCACCGATGACGCGACTCTGCGGCGGATCATCGCAAACGGCATGCCGGGCACACAGATGCCGGCCTGGGCGCAGTCGGCCGGCGGCATGCTCACCGATCAGCAGATCGACGCCATCATCGCCGGCATGCGCAAAGAGTGGGCGAAGCCTGACGTCTTCGCCGGGGTCACGCCTCCCCCGCTGCAGCAGCCCGCGGGTGGCACTGCCGGGCCAGGGCAACAGGCCTATCAGACGCACTGCGCGATGTGCCACAGCGGTCCCGCTCGCCAGCAGCTCACCAGTTCCGTCTACCTGTCGCTGATCAGCGACGACGCGTTGCGCAGCATCGTCGTTGCGGGCCGCCCGGATATCGGGCAGCCGGACTGGCGGCACGATACCGCGAAAGGCGCACCGGAGACGCCTCTCACCGGTCAGGAGATCACCGACATCGTTGCGTATCTTGGATCGCTGCGGAAACCGGGTACGGTGTCCGCTGCGCCCATTCCCGTTTCTCCCAGGAGATAAGCCGTGGTTGAACAGAGCGACAGCCCGAACAAACCCAGCACCGGCCCCGCGATCGGCACGGCCGCCGAACAGGCCAGCGACCGCGACGGGCCGAAGGTCGTCTCGCGCCGCTGGCTGCTGCTGGCGGCCGGCGCGGCGCTGAACGGTCTGGTCGGCATCGGTCTGGCGATCCCCATCGTGCGCTACCTTCTCGCTCCAGTCCGGAAGGACTCGGATTACAACTCGTGGGTCACGCTGGGATCCGTGGATCAGTTTCCGGTCGGCCAAACCCGCCTGACCTCGTACAAGACACCGTGGACACGGCCGTGGGATGGCGAGACGGACGAGGTGGCCTGCTATGTGCGCCGCGAAGGCAGCGCGCAGTTCAAAGTCTTCGCGATCAACTGCGCCCATCTCGGATGCCCGGTGCGGTGGTTTCCGCAGTCGCAGCTCTTCATGTGCCCGTGCCACGGCGGCGTGTACTACGCCGATGGCTCGCGGGCTTCCGGGCCGCCGGAGCGCGGGTTGTTTACCTACGACCATAAGGTGACCGGCGGACAACTCCAGATCGATGCCGGACAGATGCCGACCCTCTCCAACACGGCAGAGCTGGTGAAGATCAATGTGCCTGGCCAAAGCGGGGATTGCTCATGTCGCGGATGAAGCAGATCTACGACTGGTTCGAGCGGCGGCTGCAGCTGGAAGGCCCCGTGAAGGAAGCGGTGCTGCACAAGGTGCCGCGCAACACGGCGAGCTGGTGGTACGTCTTCGGCAGCGCGGCTTTCACGCTGCTGATGCTGCAGATCGTCACCGGCATCCTGCTGTCGCTCGTCTATGTGCCGTCGGGCGCCCAGGCGTGGAGCAGCCTGAACATTCTGAATCACCAGGTGCCGCTGGGATGGCTGCTGCGGGCGCTGCATGGATGGGGCTCCAATTTCATGGTCGCCGTGGTGTTCATTCACATGGCGCAGGTGTTCCTGTTCGGGTCGTACAAGTTTCCCCGGGAGCTGACGTGGACCGTTGGGGTGTTCCTGCTGCTGATGACGCTGGGCATGGCGTTCACCGGCCAGGTGCTGCGCTTCGATCAGGACGCGTACTGGGGGCTGGGCATCGGCGTCTTCATCATGAGCCGGGTGCCGTGGGTCGGCGGCGATCTGGTGCATTTGCTTCTGGGCGGACCGGTGATCGCCGGCGCCACGTTGTCGCGCTTCTTTACGCTGCATGTCTTCGTCATTCCGGGATTGCTGCTGTTTTTGGCGGCGATGCATATCTGGATGGTGCTGAAGCTGGGTGTCAGCGAGTGGCCGATGCCGGGACGCGTGGTTCGGCGCTCGACCTACGTCGCCGAGTACAACAAGCTGACCCATGAGGACGGCATTCCCTTCGTCCCCGGAGCTTTTTGGAAAGACCTGGTGTTCTCGGGCGCGGTGCTGGCGGCGGTGGCCGTCTGCGCGGTGGTGTTTGGCCCTTACGGGCCGGGCGGCCAACCGGATCCCTCGATCATCCAGACAGTTCCCAAGCCGGACTTTCCTTTCCTGTGGATCTACGCGGTGTTGTCGTTTCTGCCTCCTTCGCTGGAGACGCCGTTCATTCTGATCGCGCCGGTTCTGATGATCGCCGGCTTGCTGGCGGTGCCGTTCGTCGCGCCTGAGGGCGAGAAGAGCTGGCACCGGCGGCCGGTCGCGGTTCTGGCGCTGACTACGGTGGCGGTCGCGTGGGGCGCGTTCACCGATCTGGGGACCTACACGCCATGGAGCCCGCACATGACCGCGTGGAGCAGCGACCCGCTGCCGGTGAAGTATCTGCGGGAGGCGACGCCGCTGGTGCGCCAGGGAGCGGTCATCTTCCAGGCGAAGCAGTGCCGCAACTGCCACTCGATCGGCGGGGAGGGCGGCCAGCGCGGTCCGACTCTGGACGATGTGGCAACGCGGATGACTCCGGACCAGATGCGATACAAGGTGCTGACCGGCGGCGGCAACATGCCGGCTTACGGTAAGAATCTGTCCCCGCCGGAAGTGGAAGCGCTGGTGAGCTTCCTCGCGACGCTGCATCCGGCGAACGAACCTCCGGCGGCGGATGCCGTGATCAAAGACATCCAGGAAAATCCATCGCCGCCTTCCACCAGCGGTAGTCATTAGCCATGAATGCCGATGCGCTGGTGACGCGCTGGGATATTCCCTGGGCCGTGACTGCGGCTCTGGCGATCACGGCGCTGGTGTACGTTCGGGGCTGGCGGCAGATTCGACGGACGCGGCCTGAGCGGTTTCCGGCCTGGCGGCTGGCGGCGTTTCTGGGCGGGATTCTGGCCCTTTTCGTGGCGGTCTCGTCGCCGCTCGATACTTTCAGCGAGTCCCTTCTGTTCATGCATATGGGTCAGCACTTTG
>JBAUZR010000778.1:0-10680 GCA_049585375.1 Acidobacteriaceae bacterium | reverse complement strand
GGCGGTGGCCGAGTCCACCACGCGCGTGCTGAAGAGTCTTGTCCCCGGCGTGACGGAAGACGAGATGGCCGCGCGCGTGGCCGCCGACCTGCTCCCGCAGCACATTACGCCCAGCGTGCTGCTGATGGCCACGGACGAGCGCATCTTCCGCTACAAGCACGCGGTGCCCCGCAAAGGCGTGCTCCGGAAATACGGCATGCTGAACCTGTGCGCGCGACGCGACGGCATGGTGATCTCGATTACCCGCTTTGTGCATTTCGGTGCGATGCCGGCCGAACTCGCCGCTAATTTCGAAAGAACTGCTCGCATCAACGCCGAGTTGTTCCATGCCAGCCGTCCCGGGGCAACGTCCGCCGACCTGTACGCCGCGGCCGCCAGGGGCTATGCCGCTGCCGGATTCCCTGATGGCATCAACCAGCATCATCAGGGAGGGCCGTGCGGCTATCGGGAGCGCGACTGGATCGCGACCCCGACCGGGACCCAGACGCTCCGCTCCACACAGGGACTTGCCTGGAACCCGAGTCTGAACGGCGCCAAGGCCGAAGACACGGCGCTGCTCCGCGACGGCTCCATCGAGATCCTGACCACGACTCCGGACCTCCCTGCAATTGAGGCCGAAGTGGGCGGGACAATTTATCGTTCCGCCGGCGTGCTTCTGCCCTAACCAGGCTGCTGGAAGATCGGCGCCCGATGATCCTGTGGGGCGCGCCGTTTCCAGGGGTCAGGGACAATCAACCCCGGGCTGAGGCCGCGGAAGCATGAAAATAATCGACTTTGCTTCTGGCCATGTTATTGTGGCCGGGATGGTTTGTTGTCCTCCCAAAACCCGGGGGTCGGTCTGATCCCCGGATCTTTTTGGTGCCGCGAGGGCCGGGCCGCCGTCTGACGCCGCAAATGCATCTTCCGGAAATGCGGGAGAGTCTCAGACGTGGGGGCGCACATGAAATTCCCATGGCTGGTACTGCTTTGGCTGCTGCCGTTGTCTCTCGCGGCGCAGAATCCTATCCCTGCGGGTACGGTGCTGCCGGTGCAGCTCGACACCGGACTCAACGCACGCAAGCTGCACACCGACCAAACGGTGCGTGCGCGGATCATGCAGAACGTTCCGGGAACGCCCATCCGCCGGGGCGCCCACGTGGTCGGTCACGTGGTGAGCGCAGCGCCGGGGCGCATTGAGATTCATTTCGACACTGTCGACGCTCATGGCCGCCGGATCCCCATCACTGCCAGCCTGCGCGCGCTGGCTTCCATGACGGAGGTCGAGCAGGCGGAGATTCCGGAAGGCGGCGCGGATCGTGCCCTGCCGCCCGACCAGCGCAACCGCCAGCAGATCGGCGGCGAAGAGGTCTATCGGTACGACGGTCCTGTAGTGCGGGGAGACGACGTTGTTGGACGCCCGACGCCTTACGGCGTTCTCGGCCGGGTTTCCGCACATGCCCCCTGTCGCGGCGCGGTGGATGACAACGACCGTCCGCAGGCTTTGTGGCTCTTCTCGACAGACGCATGCGGCTTATACGGCTTTGACGGCCTGGCTCTGCAGCACGCCGGGCGTACCGCTCCCATGGGCACGATCCGGATCGCCGGTCCGTCCGGGAAGGTGAATATCCGCGGCGGCAGCGGGCTGCTGTTGAGGGTGCTGGGGTCCTGAGGCAAGGTTGGCTACGGCTTCTTCTCGGAGAGGCCGTGCTGGTAGACCCGCGAGATCGCCCGCAGCACCGGCTTCATCGGAATCGAGCCGTCCTCGTCCGCGAAGACCACTTCTCCCACGCGCTTTATCTGCGGCCGGTAGTACCAGCGGCTGAAGAGGCAGAGGTGATCGGCGATGTCGCCCGCGCCTTTCGGAGCTCGCCTGCTGCGCTTCTGCTCCGGGTGCGGATCGAGTTCGGCGAGCGCACACGCCAGCCGCTGTTCCAGGTCGTCGCGCGAAGCCACAGTCACTACAGTTGCGTTCAGGGGAACCGCCTCCATCTGGCCGACCGGATGCGGGTACAGCGATGTGGAACCCGCAGCCTCGTTCGGATGGCGCATGCCCGCGACCGAATAGAAAGCCGGGCCACGCAGGATCCCCTGAGTGAGTCGAAAAAGTGCGACGTGCTCCGGCTCGGCTGCCGGCTGCACGATCACACCCTCGAGGTGGGCCATTGGGCAAACGGCCTCCGGGGCTTCCGCTGCCACCTGCTCGGCCTTCGTCAGACGGCTGTGGAGTTCCGCCGCCTTTTCAAACTCCATCAGTTCCGAGGCAGCGTCGCGCTCTTTGCGCAGGGTCTCCACCAGGCTCATGCCACGCGTGCGCAGAAATGCCCGAACTGCGGCAGCCTCTTCGGCGTAGCGCTCGTCGGTACAGCCCTGGAAGCAGGGCGCGAGGCATTTCTTCATCTCGGAGTAAACGCATCCGGGAAACGCCGGATCGGGCGCGAGATCCTCGTAACAGCGGCGCAATTTGAACAGGTCCAGCATGTCCTCGCAGAACCTCTCTGCAAACGCCCGCGACGGGAACGGCCCGTACAGATCGTCCATCGCGGATTTTGTCACTTTGTTGGTGACATAAACGCGGGGATACGCGTTTTCGACGGTCATGCGGAGCAGCGCCGGGGGCCGCAGATGCAGACGCTTCCGCGCGCGCTCCCCAAACGCAGCCCAGCTGGCCTGATAAAGCTGGAGCAGCGCTTCGAGATCTGAGCCGGTGAGCGCGTATTCGATGCGCGTCACGCGTCCGGCCAGCTGTAGCCGCTTCGTTTGATCGGCCCGCGCATCGAGCAGGCGCCGCAGGCGTCGCCGCAGATTGGGCGTCCGGCTAATGTAAGGCTCGGCCTGCGGATCGTCACCGAACAGCGCGAAGACACCCGGCTCGGCAGGGATCGCGTCCCATGCCGGATGCGCCGCGTTGAAGGCGACCTGGTTCGGAAACATCACGCTCCTGCGATGGTCATGCCGTCGATGCGCAGGGTGGGCGCCGCCGTCGCGCCGCGAAACCGTAGATCGCTGCCGATGGCGGTAATATTCCGCAGCATATCCTTCAGGTTGCCGGCGATCGTGATCTCGTGCACCGCGTACGTCAGCTCGCCGTTCTCGATCCACAACCCGGCGGCGCCTCGGGAATAATCGCCGGTGACCAGATTCACGCCCTGACCGAGCAGGCGCGTGACATACAGGCCGCGCTCCACGCCCCGCAGAATTTCTTCCGGCGCCAGCGTGCCTGCCTCCATATACAGATTGCCGGCGTCCAGATAGGGATTGCCCGCCAGGCCGCGACCCGCATTGCCGGTGCTCTTCATACCCAGCTTGCGCCCGGCATACGTGTTTAATATGTAACTGTTGAGGACACCTTTATCGACGACCACCGTGCGCCGGCTGGGCAGCCCCTCGGCATCGAAGGGCGAGGTGCCAAAGCCTCCCGGGATCGTCCCGTCATCGACGATGGTGACTGAGGGCGCGGCGACCTCCTCGTGCAGACGGCCAGCGAAGATTGACGCCTGCCTGTAGATCGCATCGCCGGCAGCGGCATCGAAAACGGCGCCGACTAAGCCGCGCGCCACCTCGGGTGCAAAGACCACGGGAGCCTGCTGAGTGGGCACACGGCGCGCATCGAGCATGCGCAGCGTACGCCGCGCCGCTTCGCGCCCAACCTCTTCCGGCGAATCCAGCTGCCCTAAGCTGCGCGCCTGGGACCACCAGAAACCGCGCTGCATCTCGCCATTCGCGCTCTGCGCGATGGGGCTGGCGGAAACGGAGCAGTAGGAGGAGCGGTATTCGCCAAAGAAGCCGCGCGAGTTGGCGAAGATCCGCCGCCCGCTCGCCGCGTCAAACGTGCCGCCGTCGCTGTTCACCAGGCGCGTATCCACGGCCATTGCCGCGGCCTCCGTGCGCCTCGCCCAGGCGATGCGCTCTTCGGTCGGGAGTGAATAGACGTCTTCCTGATACAGCTGGAGGTCACCTGGCAACTGGCCAAACTCATCGGGTTCAGCCAGGCCGGCAAAGGGATCCACGCTGGTCACCTTCGCCAGCGCAATGGCCCCGCGCACAAGATGCTCGATGCCCTCAGAAGTGAGGTCGCTGGAGGAGGTGCTGGCCACGCGATAGCCGTTATCGGCAGCCACCAGCACCCGCAGTCCCACGCCGCGCGAGCCGGATTCCTTCAGCGTTTCCACTTCGCCGAGGCGCACCGTGGTCGAGAATTCGTCACCGTCACGGATCGTGACCTCGGCATCGGACGCGCCCGCGCGCAGGGCGCTGCTGACGATGTCGGCGGCCAGCTGTTGCAGGTCGGTCCCGGACTGCACCGTGCTGGTCATTGATGTGTTCCGGTTTTGCGAGTCGCGGTTTCAGCTTCCATCAGGTTCATTAATATGTCATTGATGCGCGTCAGGTGACCCTCACCTTTCGACTTCAGCCATTCAAGTACCTTCGGATCCAGCCGCACGCTGACCGGAATCTTTCTCCGGAAATCCCGCAGGCGGACCATGTTCCGCAACTGTTCGTCCGTGAGCGGCGGAATGTCACTGCAATCGATGCCGGAGTCGTCCCCGGCCGCCTGCTTCTCCGCTATAAGGCGAAGCGTCTGGCGTTCTCTTTCAGTCCATTTTCTGTTCCTGATATCTTCGGCGCTCATACTCTTCAGCTTTGCGGGCTGAAATGATGCGGATGATTTCTTCGCCATCGTGATCCTCTCGATACACGTGCACAACGATCAGGACTGCCGGAGTGCCGGCCTCAATCTGAGCGGCCCCGAGAGCATTCCACCTTTGTTCCCCGGAGTCGTCTACCCGGTCGAGTACAACCAGGCAGTGCTCATCTTCAAAGACCAGCGTCGCGAGTTCAAAGGAAATTCCCTGATGCTTGCGCTGATTGGCCCGGTTTTTTAGCTCGTCCCAGTCGTAGCGCACAATGTATATACACTTTGTATCACTGGCTCGGCTCTGCCCGCAAGCGAAGTTTATGCACCATGGCTAACGGGTTCCCCCCACGGTCATCCGATCCAGCTTCACCGTGGGCATGCCCACCCCCACCGGCACGCTCTGTCCATCCTTGCCGCAGGTGCCGATACCCTCATCCAGCGCGAGATCGTTCCCCACCATGGATACGTGCTTCAGCGCCTCTGGCCCGTTGCCGATCAGCGTCGCGTCGCGCACCGGAGCGGTGATTTTGCCGTCCTCGATCAGGTAAGCTTCCGACGCCGAGAAGACAAATTTGCCGCTGGTGATGTCCACCTGACCGCCGCCGAAGTTCACCGCGTACAGCCCGCGCTTCACGCTGCGCAGAATGTCGGCAGGCTCGTCCTCGCCGGCCAGCATGTAGGTGTTGGTCATGCGCGGCATGGGAATCTGCTGATAGCTTTCGCGGCGGCCGTTCCCTGTACTGGCAATGCCCATCAGCCGCGCGCTCAGCTTGTCGCTCAAATAGCCCTTGAGAATCCCGCCCTCGATGAGCACCGTCTCCTGGGTCGCCGATCCTTCATCGTCCACATTGAGCGAGCCACGCCGCGAAGGCATGCGGCCGTTGTCCACCACCGTCACCTTCGAACTCGCCACCGGCTGCCCGATCAGCCCGGCAAAAGCCGAGGTCTTCTTGCGGTTGAAGTCGGCTTCGAGGCCATGGCCTACCGCCTCATGCAGCAGAACGCCCGGCCATCCCGGACCCAGCACCACTTCCATCTCTCCGGCCGGCGCCGCCACCGCGCTGAGCTGCAGAATCGCCGTCCGCGCCGCCTCCTCGGCAAAGTGCTCCGGGCTCTTCGTCCCGGTAAAGTAGCCGATCTCGACACGGCCGCCGCCACCGGAACTCCCCTTCGAGGTACGCTCGGCGTCCTTCGCGATCACGAAGACGCTCATCCGCGCCAGCGGCTGCGTATCGCTGGCAAAGGTCCCGTCGGAGGCCGCAATCAGAATCCGCCGCACTTCGTCGGCATAGCTGGCCCGCACCTGGGTGATCCGGGGATCGTACCGGCGCGCCGACCGGTCCGCCCGCTGCACCAGGTCCAGCTTCAGAGACAGGTCGGTATCCAGCTCCGCCGCGGGCGCGGGATAGAGGCTCGGCGCATCCGTCTCTGTAAAGCCCTGCACCATCTGCTTCGAAGGCCCGCTGGCGATCAGCGCCGCTGTTCGCGCAGCGCGCAGCAGACGATCCGCCGACAGGTCATCGGTGTAGGCATAGCCGGTCCGCTCGCCGCTGAGGACCCGCACGCCGCAGCCGGCGCTCACGCCCTGGCTGGCCGACTTGACGATCTGTTCATCCAGACCCAGGGAGGTGGCGGCGACGGATTCGAAGTAAAGGTCGGCATAGTCGCCGCCGGCCGAAAGCGCCTCGCCCAGACACCGCTCCAGGAGCCGTTCCGTGATGCCAAACTTCTCAAAAAAGTACCGCTTATGATCCACGCTGCATCCTCTCCTCGGCCACCGTCGTCCCAGCCGTTCCCACAGTAACGTCCCAGCTTGTTGCTTCTTTGATTCTTAATTAGTTTTCACTGTGCCGTCGACACCTATCCGTGCCATGCTGATAGCCATGAAGAAGCTCGTTCTGCTCTCCCTGCTGCTGATGTTCTCTGCATCGGCGTTCGCGGCCACCAATCATCACACGAAACATCACCACCATCACAAGACGCACAACGGCACGCCGAACCACCCGCACAGCTAACGCCGGAGTGTTGTCCCACGCCATCGCGCGCGCATCGGCGTGGGTTCCCTGGGTGCGCGTTGCCCGCTGCAATCCCTGACCGGGCCGCCTTGTCGCTCCGTCGGAATCGTTGTACCTTCCGGTGTATGAGCACGATGCCCGCCACATCCACAGAAAAAGATCCTCGCTTTCCCATCGGTAAATACAGCCGAGCCGCCGCCAACCTCACCGACCATCGCACCTCCATCGCCACTCTGGCCGCTTTGCCGGAGAAGCTGCGCTCCGCAGTAGAGGCCCTGAGCGACGCCCAGCTCAATACCCCGTATCGCGACGGCGGCTGGACCGTTCGCCAGCTCGTCCACCATGTCGCCGACAGCCATATGAACGCGTACATTCGCATTCGCCTCGCGCTCACCGAAGACTGGCCGGCGATCAGTGCCTACGACGAGAAGGCCTGGTCCGAACTGTCCGACTCGCGCACTGCCCCCATCCAGTTCTCGCTCGATCTGATCGAGGGCCTGCACAATCGCTGGACCCTCCTTCTGCGCTCGCTGACCGAAGAGCAGTGGCAGCGTGGCTACAACCATCCGGTCAATGGCCGGCAGACCGTCGCCGAGGCCGTGGCCCTGTATGACTGGCACTCCCGCCATCACGTAGCGCATATCGAGGAATTACGAAAGAGCAGGAACTGGTAAGGTTTCACTTGCCCTGCGCGGCGAGGGCGCGGACCATCGAAGCTGATGCCTGCCTCCGCCGCTGCCGCCCCGCACGCGCCTGTTGCCGCCCAGGCTCTGGCCCGCTCCCTCGAAGCGTTCCTTGCCGATCATCCCCGAGCCGTCGTCCTCGAAGACGGCCAGATGCTCTTCGATCTCCGCCTCGACCACTGCTCCATCGGCGCCGACCATGGCCGCTGCCTGCTCCATCTCTGGTCCGCGGAGCGCAATCTGGTCCGCACCGTTTGCGGCCTCCAGCCGCGTAAAGATACGCTGCGGCTGGAAACACGCCGCTTCGGCCAGACCCGCCCGCAAACCCTCACCTTCGTGCCCGATCCGGATTTCCGCACCCCCACCTCGCGCGACACCGCGCGTCGCCGCTATCTCCGCTCGCTCGATCAGGCCCTGGTCGCGCGCTTCCCGGAATGGAAACCGGAATCCTTCCGCTCCGCCATGGATCTGGAGCACAGCTTTGGCCCGGCTTATGCCCGCGGACTGCTGGTACGGGGGCAATCCGCATGGGCGGTTACCGGCGTTGGCCCGGATGAGCCACCATCGGTCATCGAGGGCGCATTGACCCTGGGCATTCTCTGGCTGGCGTATTGCCGCGAGCGTGCAAACGGCCGGCGCGTCGTCCACGGACTCAAGCTCGTGGTTCCAGCCGGCAGCGCGGCCGCAGCCCGCACGCGCATGTCCTGGCTCGACCCCCGTCTCGCCCAGTGGGAGCTGTGGGAGATGCATCCTGCCACCGGCGAACTCACACCCTGCTCCATCGACCAGGACGGTAACCTCGACATCCAGTTTCCCCACGCCTTCGATCCTCAGGCCGCGCTCGATCGCTGCCGCCTCGGCGTCGACCATCTTCGCTCACTGCTGCCTCCGGACCTTTTGGCCGCCACGGAAATTCGAGCCCACAGCGCCACCGAGGTGGGCTTCTCACTCCACGGGCTTGAATACGCCCGCGTGCGGCATGGCCTTGCGCCCGGTTCCTTTACGCGCCATGACGCAATCTCCTTCGGAGCAGGACCCAGCGAGACCCTTCTCGATGAAACCACCGAAGATCTTTTTCTCGATCTCATCGATCGCCTCTTCCGCGGTCGCTTGCCCGAGGGACTGGCGCGCGATCCTCTCTATCGTCTCCAACCGGAGCGCTGGCTGGAGTCCGTGCTCCGCCGCGATCTGTCGCTGCTCGGTTCGGAATTCGCCGGCGGACGGGGCAGCGCTCCGGTCTACTCCCAGGTCCCCGCGTTTGCGTCCGCCAGCCGCACGCTGCTGGATCTGCTGACCGTGACCCGACAGGGACGTCTCGCCGTTCTTGAGCTCAAGGCCGATGACGACCTGCACCTGCCGCTCCAGGCCCTCGACTACTGGGCACGGGTGCGCACGCTTCACCGCGCTGGAGAGATCGGCAGACGCGGCTATTTTCCCGGCATCGAACTCTCTCCTGAAGACCCGCTCCTGTTGCTGGTGGCTCCGGCTCTGCACATGCACCCGGCCAACGAAACGATTCTCCGCCACCTTTCGCCCGCGATCCCGTGGCAGTTTCTGGCCGTCGATGAGCGCTGGCGTACTGACTGCAGGGTCGTACTGCGCAAGCATCCCGCTAAAGGCGGGTCGCCCCGCTCAGGTCTTCCGGCCTGAGCGGGAGCCGTCCTGCTTACCGCATGCCGCCTGAAGCCAGCAGCGTCTCCCCGGTCAGCCACCCGGACTCATCGGAGGCAAGGAAGACGGCAACGGGCGCAATGTCCTGGGGCTGACCCAGCCGGCCCAGCGGGGTCTGCGCAATCATGGCCTTCTCAAAGTCGCCTCCCGCGAATCCTGCCGAGTGGAAGCCTTCGGTCTCCACGCCACCCGGATTGATCGAGTTGACGCGGATCTTCTTCGGACCCAGCTCCTTCGCGAGCACATGGGTGACCGCATCCACTGCGCCTTTGGTTGCCGAGTAGACCACGCTTCCGGGAGGCGTCAGCCGGCTCACGACCGAACCGATGTTGATGACCGTGCCGCCCTCGCCCAGATACTTCGCAGCCTCTCGCGTAGCCAGAATCGTGCCCAGCACGTTCGTATCGAAGATCCGGTGGAACTCTGCTTCCTTGACTTCGGTCAGGGGAGAGAAAGCGTACACGCCGGCATTGTTCACCAGCACATCCAGCCGCCCAAACGCCTTCTGCGCCTCCGCGAACAGACGCTCCACATCGGCTGCCCTGGCCACATCGCCCTGCACCGCGAGGGCCTTGCCGCCTTTCGCCGTAATGTCTTTGACCACCTGATCCGCGCCGGCGCGGCTGGATGCGTAGTTCACCACCACGGCGGCGCCTTCGGCCGCGAGGCCTTTCGCAATCGCTGCGCCAATCCCTTTGGAGGCGCCCGTCACCACCGCCACCTTATTTTTCAGCCTGCTCATTCACTCTCTCCTCGCATATAGATCACTTCGACAATTATCGAAGTATCGAATGGATGAGGCGGACCTGCGAAAGGGTTCAGCCGGCGCGTTAAATTCTGCTCAGTTGGTCCAGATAGGCCCGCCAGACCTCCCGGTCCAGCTCGAGGTGAGCGAACTTGCCTTCGCGGGTAATCCGAATGAGGCCGGCGGTTTCCAGCTCCTTCATATGGTGCGACAAGGTGGCCGCAGTCACCGGCTGGCAGGCCCGCAGGTCGGAACACGGCACCGAGCCCCGGCTCTTCCCGATCTGCTCCAGAATGGCGTACCGCCGGGGATCGGCGAGCGCCCGCGCGATCAGGCCCATCTGCCGCTCGGTGATCCGTGCGCCCTTTGTTGCCGGCTTCGCCATGGCTCCCTCAGAGTAACCCGGCGGAGCGCCAAATATTCATTTCCCGCGCTGCCCGTGCCGTCCTACAATCCTCGCCATGCCCAGCATCAGCCAGCATCCTGCCGGCACCTTCGTCTGGATGGAGCTTGCGACGACAGACCAGCCGTCCGCCAAAGCGTTCTACGCCGCCCTCTTCGGATGGGAGGCTCGCGACATCCCCATGGGTCCCGGATTCGTATACACGATGTTTCTGCTGCAGGGGCGAGAGGCCTGCGCCGCGTACACAATCAAGCCGGAAGACCGCGCCCTCGGTACCCCGTCCCACTGGCTGCTCTACATTGCGGTGGACAACGCCGACGAGGCGGTGAGCCGCGCCCTCGTGCTGGGCGGGCAGCCGCTGTCGCCGGCCTTCGACATTCCCAACGTTGGCCGCATGGCAGTCATTCGCTATCCCGTCGGCGCCACATTCGCCGTCTTTCAACCGGGCAACCACCGCGGCATGGGCATTGTGGGCGAAGACGGAGCCTTTTGCTGGGCCGATCTGCAGACGCCGGACCGCGACCTCGCCGCCCAGTTCTACCGGGGCC
>JBAUZR010000777.1:0-4325 GCA_049585375.1 Acidobacteriaceae bacterium | reverse complement strand
AGCGGGTTCAGCAGGACGCCGTTGACCACGGAGAAGAGGGTGGTATCGGCGGCGATGCCGAGGGCCAGGGTGAGGATGGCGATGGTGGCAAAGCCGGGCGACTTCGCGAGCATGCGGCCGGCGTAGCGGAGGTCCTGCAGAAAAGCGCTCATGTGCACTCCGAAGCGGCGGCGGAAAAGCATGGGGACGGTCGCGCTCGCTGGATGCAAATGACGATAGCAAACGGCGAGCAGTTTGTGCTGGCCGGGGGCGATGGTTCCGCGGCAATTTCGCGGAATGGTATCCTTTCCAATTCGTATGCGACTGAATGCGATTCTGGTGCGAAGCACGCTGGTGGGGGCGCTGGGCGGACTGCTGTTCGGGTTCGACACAGCGGTGATTTCGGGGACAACCCATCAGCTGACCGAGGTATTTCACCTGAGCCCGGGAGCGCTGGGGCTGACGGTATCGATCGCACTGTGGGGCACGGTGATGGGCGCGATCGGGGCGGGACCGCTGGGTCAGAAGATCGGCGGCCGCGAGGCTCTGCGCATTATGGCACTGCTCTACCTTCTGTCGTCAGCGGGGTGCGCGCTGGCCTGGAACTGGCCTTCCCTGCTTGGATTTCGGCTGATTGGGGGGCTGGGGATCGGCGGGTCGTCGGTGCTGGGCCCGGTGTATCTGGCGGAGCTGGCGCCGGCGCGGCTGCGCGGACGACTGGTGGGGCTGTTTCAGATCAATATTGTGGCGGGCATTCTGCTGGCGTATGCGTCGAATTACGGCGTAGCGAGTTTCATCGGCGGCGACTCGGCGTGGCGTTGGCAGTTTGGCGTAGCGACACTGCCGGCGGCGGCGTTTGCGCTGCTGCTCTTCGGGATTCCGCGGAGCTCGCGGTGGCTGGTAACGCAGAATCGAATTGACGAAGCGCGGCGGGTGCTGGAGCTGGTCGGGACGCCGGATACCGACGCAGAGCTGAAGGAGATTGTCGCGTCGATTCATCTGGAACAGGCGGGAAAAACAGAGCCGCTGTTCCAGAGGAAATATCGGCTTCCGATTTTTCTCGCGGTGACGATCGGAATGTTCAACCAGCTGTCGGGCATCAACGCAATTTTGTACTACGCAAACGATATTTTCTCGTTTGGCGGTTTCAGCAGCCTGTCGGGAGAAAAGCAGGCGGTGCTGCTCGGGGCAATGAATTTTGTGGCAACGCTGCTGGCGATGTCGGTGATCGACAAGCTGGGGCGCAAGTCGCTGCTGCTGATTGGGTCGGTGGGGACGGCGGCCAGCCTGGCGGGAGTGGCGGCGATCTTTCATGCCAACAGCCACCAGGCCGATCTCCTGTGGCTCCTGGTGGGGTTCATCTTCTTCTTCTCGATCTCCCAAGGAGCGGTGATCTGGGTGTACATCAGCGAGGTCTTTCCGACACGAGTGCGATCGAAGGGGCAAAGCCTGGGGAGTTCGTCGCACTGGATTATGAACGCGGTGATCTCGGGGCTGTTTCCATGGGTGGCAAAACATTCGACAGCGGCGCCATTTATGTTTTTCTCAGCGATGATGGCGCTGCAGTTTGTAGTGGTGCTGCTGGTGTATCCGGAGACGAAGGGCGCGAGCCTGGAGCAGCTACAGGAGAGGCTGGAGACCAGGGCCTAGGGGCCAGGGATCAGGGATTAGGGATCAGAAAAGCAATGGCGGTGGCGGCGAGGAGGGCGGCTGCCAGGGTGGAAAGGGTGTTCACCGCGTCGTTGTTGAGCCAGCCGGCGCGCTCGGGACCGGCGCCGAGCAGACTGTCAATGAAGAGGCCGGCGATGCCGGCCGCGAGGGCGATGAGCGCGTCAGTGCGCGGGAGAGCGAGCACGATTGCGCCGATGAGGATGACTATGGCGGCGGCGAGGCATCCCAGGAGCGTGCCGGTGAGGGTGATGCCGCCGTCGGTGCCGGGCGGAACGCGGCGGAATGTGGTGATGAGGCGAGGCTGACCGCCGAGGACCTGGCCGAGCTCGGAGGAAACTGTGTCGGCGGTGGCTTCGGCCATGGCTGCGAGCATGGCAGCGAGGGCGAGGCGGCCGTAATCCTCCGGAGCGAGGTTGAAGAGGCGCATAGCGACTTCGGGGATCCCGGTGAGGGCGGCGACGCCGAGGTTAGCGGCGACCTGGGAGGCCGTGCGGCCGTGCCGGGCTTCCGCCAGACCGAGAGCCTCTTTGCGGCGGCGGCCGAAGCGGGTTGCCGTGAAGGTGAGCAGCAAAAGCGCGAGCAGCGGCCAGAGGGCAGTGCGGACGTCAGGGGTTGCCAGATAGATGGCGGCCGTGAAAACGCCGCCGGTGATGGCGGCGCCCAGTGTGGCGGCACGGAGCGACAGAACAAAGAGTGTAAAGGCGACGCTGATGAGGGCGGTTTGCCAGAAGAGAGGCGTGGGCCACGCGAGAGCGAGGCGCAGGAAGACCCAGGAGCCAGCGAGCGGGACAAAGGCCAGGAGCACCGCTTTCGATTGCCAGCGAAGCGAAGAGCGACGGGCGGGTTGAGGCTCAGTGTTCAGGGTGGACATGGCGCGAGCGGCGGCGGCACAAGGCAATGCGCGTACAGTACAATCATCTTTCTACCAAGAATCAGCTAAATCCGTACCGCAAGCGCGGGCGGACTGAGGAGTCAGGTACTTGCGAGTGTGGAGCATGGCATGGTTGCATCGTCTGCGGGCGGAATGCAGCCAGTATCCGGACCGGGTCCTGCGTGGAGCCGGCAGCAGTTTTCTTCGTCATCGCAGTGGAACCGTCGGGGTTCTGGGGCTGGTCGTCGTTCTGGGGCTGGCGGGTTGCGGTAATCAATATCGGCCTGTGGTCACCCCGATTAATCCGACGGGGCCGGCGGCATTACCCTCGGCGAACGTCGTCGTGGTATCGCAGCCGGGCTTTTCGCCGCTGATGCCGGGGGTGACGGGACCGTGCGTGGGCGGGACCTACGGGACGCCGAGCGTCTACAACCTTGTGAATTTTTCCGGGGATTCGATCGAGAACGAGGCGGACGGCGGGAACGGCCCTCTGACATTCTCACTGGACAGCAGTGGCGCGTACGTCTACGGGCCGAACTGCGACGGGACCCTGACGAATGCCACGGCCACGACGAATGCGCTGGTGACCAAGTCAATTCAGACGAGCACGCTGGTGCCGAGTTCATGGAATTGGGTGCCGACAAACACGCTGCTGGCGAACGGCAGCTTGTATGTGACCGAGATCTGTCCGGGTGGGCTGACGTGCGTATGTCCCAACGGGGGGGCGACGTGCAACAACTTTGTGGCCCAGCTGACAGGGTCGCCTGAGGCGCTGAAGCAGGAGATTCCGGTGGCGCCGTCGCTGATCAATGTGACGGGCTACAGCACAGCGGAACGGCTTTACGCGATCAGCCAGGGCAATTCGGGGGGCGGAACGCAGCCGGCGTGGGGAGCCTGCGCGACTCCATCGACAGTGACGGTGAACGGCGAAGCGGACGCAATTGAGACGACGACGAATACGATCTCGGCGACGCTGCCGCTGGGGATTTGTCCGGTGTACGGGTTTATGACGCCGGATGCGCAGCGTACGTTCATCATGAACCGTGGAAGCGGGACGGTGACCGTTATCAACTCGCAGCTGAATGCGATCGACACGGCGCATCCTTCGATTGCGGTGGGAGCGGGGCCGGTGTATGCCGATTACTACCGCCAGGGCCAGCTGCTGGTGACGGCGAATTACGACTCGAACACGATCAGCATCATTAACGTCAGCCTGGATCCCTATGGGAACGACAGCACGACGTTTGGAACGGTACTGGCTACGGTGCCAGTTGGATTGCACCCTGTGGAGGTTACGATTCTGCAGGACGGGAGCCGGGTGTATGTGGCCAATCAGGGCGATCTGACGGCCGGGACGCCAGGCAGCGTCTCCATTGTGAATCTGACGGACTACAGCGTGGAGAAGACTATCGCACTGACGGCGAACCCGCATTCAATTGCTTCTGTCTACAATTATCCGATCGGCAAGGTGTATGTGGCATCGCAGAACAGTCCGTATCTGACGGTAATCCGGACGGACACGCATGTGGTGAGCGCCACGCCGGAGATGCAGGGCAATATCGTGGAGATGCGAGTGAGTGCTCAGTATCCCGGGCAGTCGAGCTCGGGGGCTTCCAACTATCGGACTGAGAGCCGGTCGGTGGGCAGCGGAGCGCCGTAAGAACAGAGGAACCAGAGTCAAAAGGTCAGGGTTCAGAACGGCAGGAGAGATCCTGCCGTTTTTGTTTGGACTCGTGGTGAATGGGGGAGAATCGCCGTTTTGATCGCCCGTTCGGCTGAGCTCCCTGTTTTGTTATTGATTCCC
>JBAUZR010000776.1:0-4552 GCA_049585375.1 Acidobacteriaceae bacterium | reverse complement strand
CCCTTAAGCTGGTCATCCCCGAGGTCGAAGGCAAGCTCGACGGATTCGCCATCCGCGTGCCCACCCCCAACGTCTCGGTCGTAGACCTCACCTTTGTCGCCGAAAAGCCGATCACGAAGGACTCGATTAACGCCGCACTGAAGACCGCCTCCGAAGGCGAGCTCAAGGGCATCCTCGGTTACGAGACCCACGAGCTGGTCTCCAGCGACTTCAAGGGCGACCCCCGCTCCTCGATCGTCGATTCGCCCCTGACCAAAGTGGTTGGCAACATGGCCAAGGTCATCAGCTGGTACGACAACGAGTGGGGCTACTCCAACCGCGTCCGCGACCTGATCCTCTTCCTCGCGAAGAAGGGTCTGTAACCTCCACTCTCGGTTGCCTCATCCTGTCGCTCGCTGCTGAGCGGCAGGATGGACGCAGGAGGGTCTCCATGCGGCAGAACATCCCAGGCACATCTCCCTACGAGCCAATCATCGGCTTCTCCCGCGCCGTACGTGTCGGCCAATCCATCTACGTCGCCGGAACCGGCCCCGTCGGAGCCGATCTCGCCGATCCCGCCACGCAAACCCGCCACATCCTTGAAATTATCCGTGGCGTCCTTGAAACGGCCGGCGCCCGCCTCGAAGACGTCATCCGTACCCGCATTTACCTCACCAGCGCCGACGACTGGGAAGCGGTCGGCAAAGTCCATGGCGAATTCTTCGGCTCAATCCGTCCCGCTGCCACCATGGTCGTCGTCGCGGGGCTACTGCAACCCACCTGGCGTGTGGAGATTGAAGCGGACGCCGTGATCGGCGCCGCTACCCAGCATTAAACGGAGACAGTATGGCAAAGCTCTCGATTCGCGACCTCGACCTCGCCCACAAACACGTCTTCATGCGCGTCGACTTCAACGTCCCCCTTACCGAAGACGGCTCCGAGATCACCGACGACACCCGCATCAAAGAGACGCTGCCCACCATCGAGTACGCGCTGCGCCATAAGGCCAAGCTCATTCTCGCCTCCCACCTTGGCCGCCCCAAAGGCAAGGTCAATCTCAAATACAGCCTCCGCCCCGTGGTCGACCGGCTGCGCACCCTCCTCGATCACCACCTCGGCGAGAAAACCAACGTTGCGTTTGCTCCTGATTGCGTCGGCGACATCGCGAAGGAACTCGCCCGCCAGCTGGAATCCGGCCAGGTCCTGCTCCTTGAAAACCTCCGCTTCCATGCCGAAGAAGAAGCCAACGATCCCGAGTTTTCGAAGAAGCTCGCCTCCCTCTGCGACGTCTATGTCAACGACGCCTTCGGCAGCGCCCATCGCGCCCACGCCTCCACGGAGGGCATCACGCACTTCGTCAGGCAGTCCGCCGCCGGCCTCCTCATGGAGAAGGAGCTGAACTACCTCGGCAAGGCTCTTGAATCACCCGCGCGCCCCTTCGTCGCCATCCTCGGCGGCTCCAAAATCTCCGGCAAAATCGACGTCATCAACAACCTCCTCGACAAGGTTGATACGCTGGTCATCGTCGGCGGAATGGCCTACACCTTCGCCCGCGCCAAAGGCGTCACCACCGGCAAATCCCTCGTCGAAGAAGACAAGATCGGCATCGCCGCCGAAGCCCTGAAAAAGGCCCAGGCTAAAGGCGTCCAAATTCTTCTTCCCATCGACAACATCCTCGCCGACAGCTTCTCCGCCGACGCCAAAACCCAGACCTGGGATTCCACCACCAACTTCCCGCCCGACTGGCAGGGCCTCGACATCGGCCCCAAATCCATCGCCGCCATCGAGCAGATCGTCGCCGGCGCCCGCACCATCGTCTGGAATGGCCCCGCCGGCGTCTTCGAGTTTCCCCGCTTCGCCGTCGGCACCAACGCCATCGCCGAGGCCGTGGCCTCCAATAAGGACGCCATCTCCATCATCGGCGGCGGCGATTCGGTCGCAGCCATCAGGCAGGCCGGCGTCGCCGATCAGATCACCCACATCTCCACGGGCGGCGGAGCCAGCCTCGAATTCCTCGAAGGCAAGAAACTCCCCGGCGTCGAAGCTTTGACCGAGAAATAGATCCCCGCGGCAGCCAGAACCGCGGGAAAATGAGGGCGCCATGCAATTGCTCTTTGTGGCGCCCTTTCTGTTTGCCGCCGCGCTCGCCTTCACGATTCTGGCCGCGATCCCTCCATGGCGTCGCTGGGCGATCCCCATCCCCACCGGCATCCTCGGCTCGGCGCCCTGCCTGTTCGCTGTTTTTGGCGGGGAGCTGCTGGTGACCCATTGGCTCGGCCACGACCCCGGTCCCGGGCGGAAGGCAATCCTTGCCTATCTCTGTGTCGCCATCGTGGCAGGCATTCTCGGCGGTATTGCCGCGGGAATGGTGGCACGCCTCCTCACCGGCATCTTGCCCCACATCCTCCTGCGTTCAGCCATCCTGGTCGCCGCCGGATGCAGCTACTTCGTCCTCCTGCTGGCGCTGAACCTTGCGGCCGCCTGGTACTGGCGCTTGCCCGAAAGCAACCTCTATTGGATTGTGGTGGCAGCTCTTGCACTCATTGGAGCGTGGTTCACCGCCGCCAACCCTGAGCCCTTTCGATCCTCCAACTTCCGCCTGCCCGTCGGCATGGGTTTTCGCCAACGTGGCCGACAGCCGCTGGCCGGCAAATAGCCTCTGCAACGATTCCGGCCAGCTGTCATGAGCGCTTTCCCCGCTGTAACCTGTCACCTGTCATGAAGAGCCGACCCAAGTTCGTATATGCACTTACTGCCGCCCTCGCCCTCTCCGCTACTGCCTTCCCTGCCGTCGCCCAGCAGCCGCGCCCCATCGCGCTGATCGCCGATACCGTCCTCGACGGGGCGGGGCGCACCCTGCATCACACCGCCATCATCGTCCAGGGCGCGACCATCCAAAGCATCGGCGGAGCGATCCCCCCGAACGCCCTCGTCTACAACCTCGGCGCACGCACCATCACCCCGGGCCTCATCGACACCCACGAGCACATCCTCTGGCATTTCGACAACGGCCGCCTCGCCGGTCCCGGCGAGCCACCGCTCCAGGCCATCCTCCACGGTGTCGATAACGCCATCGATATCCTCAACGCCGGCTTCACCACCATCCAGAGTCCCGGCTCTCCCGACGACAAGTACCTGCGCGACGCCATCGCCCGCGGCACCATCCCCGGCCCCCGCATTCTCACTTCGCTGGAACCACTCACCGCCGACAGCGGTACGCCCGACCAGCTCCGCGCCCTGGTCGACCAGCGCCAGCAGCAGGGCGCCGACTTCATCAAGCTCTTCGCCTCAAAAAGTATCCGTGAGGGCGGTGCGCAAACCATGTCCGACGCCCAGCTCCGGGCCGCCTGCGGCGAAGCCAACCGCCTTGGCCTGCGCACCCTGGTTCACGCCCACTCCGCCTCTTCAGCCAAAGCCGCCACCCTCGCCGGCTGCACCTCCATCGAGCACGGCGCCTTCGTGACCGACGACGTCTTCCGCCTGATGGCCCAGCGCGGCACCTACTACGACCCCAACATCGGCCTCGTCCTGCAGAACTACATCGCGAACAAAGAGAAGTACATGGGCATTGGCAATTACAACGAGGAAGGATTCGCCTACATGGTCAAAGGCGAGGCCATCGTCCTCGAAACATTCAAACGCGCCCTCAACATTCCCGGCCTCAAAATCATCTACGGCACTGACGCCGTTGCCGGCGCCCACGGCCATAATGGCGACGAGTTCATCGCTCGCATCCAGCAGGGCGGCATGGATCCCATGGCCTCGCTTATCTCCGCTACCTCACTCTCCGCCCAGTCCCTGCGCCTCCAGAACCAGATCGGCACTCTCGCCTCGGGCATGCAGGCCGACATCATCGCCATGGACGGCAATCCCCTCACCGATCCCACCGCGGTCCGCCGCGTCGTCTTCGTTATGAAAGGTGGAACCATCTTCCGCAACCTCGTCCCTGCCCCCTGAACCACCCCGCAACTTCCAGTTGACCCATTCCGTCCTACACTCGAACATAGATAAAACATGCATCGTTCGATCCTGCGTCTCCGCGCAACGCCTTTGCTGCACCTCGGCTCCACTCTCCGCTTCGCACTGAGACCTTCCACCCAGGGATGAAAACCGCCGTCATCATCGGAGCCGGCCCGGCCGGCCTCACCGCCGCGCTCGAGCTCCTGCGCCGCTCCGGCATCCGCCCCATCGTCCTCGAAGCTACGGACTCGATCGGCGGCATCTCCCGCACCATCCGCTACCACGGCAACCGCATGGACATAGGCGGTCACCGCTTCTTCTCCAAATCTGACCGCGTCATGAACTGGTGGACTGACCTGATGCCGGTCGCCGCATCCGAAGACGGTTCCAGTCTCCATGCCATCCGCTATCAGGGCCAGGCGCGAACCGTCCCTGCCGCGAGCCAACCTTCTCCGGATGCCGACCTCGTCATGCTCGTTCGCCCCCGCCGCAGCCGCATCTACTTCCTGCGCAGCTTCTTCGATTATCCGCTCGCACTCAACGGCCGAACTATCCGCCAGCTCGGCTTTCGGCGTATGGCGAGAATCGGCCTCAGCTACCTCCGCGCCCGCCT
>JBAUZR010000775.1:0-15058 GCA_049585375.1 Acidobacteriaceae bacterium | reverse complement strand
GGTCTGCCGAGGCGTTGCGGTGATGGGCACTTCGATGTTGCCGTTCCACAAGGTGACGGGCGAGGTGGGGTTGCCGGTGAGGGTAGCCAGGAGTTGATACACGCCGGCGGTTGGGCTGGGAAAGTCGCCTGGGCCGACGGTGGAATCGATGGTGGAGAAGAAGATGAGCTCGGTGTTGTCGCGATTGACGGGCTGTTGTGTGGCCAGGGACGAGACGACGCCGGGCAGCGTGATCTGGCCCAGAGTCTGCAGCGTTCCTGCGCTGCCGCTGGCGGCATAGGTCGTCCCCATGAAGGTGAAGGCGAGTTGTCCGGCACCGTTTTGGGCGAGGCCGGTCCACGTCCAGTCGCGGTTGAGGGTGAGACGCGTGACGACGATCCACTGATTGATGAGGTCTTTCTGTGTCGAGAAGGTGATGGAGGAACGATCCTGCGGCAGCGTGTGGCGCAACGAGCTTTGCGAACCGAAAAGGATGCGCTGGCCGGGAGGGGCGGAGAGGGTTTGGCCGTTGAGGGGCAGTTCCAGAGCCGATGCCAGCAGTTGTAACGGCGTTGTCGCCGGTGGCGTCAGGGTGTTGACGAGGTTCACCAGGCTTTGGGCGTCGACCGTGGAGCTGCCCGCCTGGATCGTATCCACAATGGCAGAAGTCACGATGTTCTGCGTGCCGCTCTGGTCCAGATCGCGGAGATAGAAAGCCTGCAGCTGTTGATCGGGGCTGCCACCGGAAAGGAGCTGGGCCTCAGTTGCGGCTTCGAAGCGAACGCGGAGATCGGCGATGAGGCCAGTGGCAGCCACGGAACTTCCGAAGTACAGATTGTCGGGATCGGGCGTGCCCAGGCCGCGCAGGCGCAGTCGGACATTGCGGCCGGTGGGGATGGGCAGCACCGTGGGGTTGGTTGAGGAAGGGAAGACCGGGGTATCGATTTGCGGCATCGGCGTGGGCTGGAGGGTGAGCTGGATGGGCGTGGAGGCTCCGACGGCAACGGGAGTGGCAACGGAGGGATAATCGACCTGCCAGATATAGACGACGCGGAAGGTGCCATCCAGGTCGCCGCGCGAAGGCGTATCGTCGACATCCGCAAGCGATGCTGCGGTGCCGGTGTCGTAGGTCGGCGCCTGGGCTTCGACGATGATCTGGAGGGTGCTGACATCAGTATCGAGAACCGCGGCCTGAAACGGCGGCACAGAGGCCATGTTGGATCCGTCAGGCGGCGGAAACGGGCGCACCGGTGGTTGCGTGGGGGTAAGCGCGTAGAGAGCATCCAGAGTGGTCTGGTCTGCTGCTCCGCAGAAGACCATCTCCGGGTAATTGATGGGAGGGCGATCGACGGTGAGCGACTGGTTGCCGCTGGAATCGACGGCGCCCAGCGTGAGGGGGACCTTCTTCGGCGGAACGTAGCGGCGGAAGTTCACGGTGGTTACACCGGCGTCGGATGGGCTGTCGTCGGAAGCCTGAGGACCTCCGCCGGTGAGATCCGCGAGACGAGTGCGGAACTCATACGGCTGCCCATAGCGAAGGCTGACGCCGGAGAGAGATTCCGCAAGCGTGCCCGTGAACTCGCTGTCCGTCGTTGTGACGGGGGCCGGCGGCTGGCCACCGCTGAGCGTGTACCCGTACTTGTCGTTCACGACCAGGGTGCGGCCGCGCCACTGGGCGAAGTAGCGCGGGAGCCAGTAATCCTGATTTGCGCCGGCGTTCTGTATGGGAGTGGGTTCAACGCACAGATCTGTCGCGTTGAACGAGGTCGTGAAGACGCCGGCGGCGTTGAGAGTGCCATTGGCTGCGCAGAGTGACGACCATGGGTCGGTGGTGGACTGGCGGACATCCACGCGATAGCCGAGCACGGTGAAGGGCAACTCGGCAACGGGTGTCGGGGGCGGCGTGGCGCCGGCGAGCGCCTGGGCGATCTGGATCTGGCGGTTCACCCATGTTGTGACCTGCTCATCGTCCCAGCCGATCTGGATGCCGGCGTCGGTACCGGGAACGATGGTCGTGGTATCGCCGGTCACGGCATCGGAGGTGATGGGCTGACTTGCGTGCACAATTTTTGCGAAGCCGTCGAGGTAGGTGTCGGCTTCGAGCTGCGCTTCGTCCATGGTGGCGGAATCGTAATTTGCAAAGATGGTCGGAAAGAGAATGGCGGCGAAGACATCCTGCGCGGTGGTGAGTGCGGGAAGGCGTGCAGCATAGGTGATGACAGCGGAAGGATTTTCCGAGAGGAGTTTCGCGTACCAGTTACTGGTGCTGGTGGTGTCGATCTGCAGCCAGATCCAGCCGCCGGCGGCGACCTGCGCGGGGTTCAGCGGGATCTTTACCTGCAGGTACATGATGCCCATGGCCTGCGCGATGAGCGGCTGGCGCAGAGCGTAGGAAAGAATTTCTCCCCATGCGATGGTGGATACGGGCACCTGGCTGGTGTTGGGCTGGGAGCTGCCGAGGGCACAGCCGAATCCATCTTCGGCGGTGAAGTAAACCGGATCCGGCGTCTGGAAGCCGGTGGCTTCGCGATAAGAGTCGGGGAGATCTTTACGGATGATGCCCCCAGGCTGGCCGGTAAGAACCGGCACTGCCGGTGTGAACTGGGTGGCGAGCCCGGCGAAGATAGCACTTTGGGCGCTGCTGTACGGAAGGGTCAGGGGCACCCAGGTGAGCATGGCCGGCGTGATGGTATTGCTCCACGCGGGCGTAGCGAGACCGGGCAGCAATGCGGCGCGGAGCACCGGCTGCGCATTGGCGAAGGGCAGCTCCTGGCCGGAGATGAGGGGAACCGGCGCGGTGGGGTCACCGTTGGGCAGAAGCAGCACATTGGCGATGAGGTTCGCGCCATCCCAGCTCTGGGGCAGGAGCATAAGGCTCAGATTGCGTGTCGTACCAGGCATAATGCACTCCGTGATGCCGATCTAAGTCAATTGCGCCAGGTTGATTTCCTTCTGGAAAGTCCACGAGCCGGACCAGCTGATGTTGACGACCCAGCAGATGCTGATGTGAATGCCGACCGCGGCGGTGCCGATGAGGTTGGCGTCGAGAGGGTCGGAGAGGTTGAAGCTGAGACCGAGGCCCGCAGTCAGGGTGATGGCGGCACTGGCGAGTCCGCCGAGAACATCGACCTCCGCCTGGCCGGTGAGCAGGAACATCAGGGTGATGGTTGAACCCTGGACCTGAATCTGAACGGCAATCACGATGGAGGCGCTGCCGGAGGCGATGCCGAGGTCGAGGGCGAGGCCGAGACCGATTCCGGCCTGAATGAGGATGTCGAGCTGATTGCTTTGAATGCCAGCCTGGAGACAGAAGGTGCCGGAGAGCGGATCGACGATCCAGTGGCACGGCGTATCGGGGGAGCCGATCCCGACGAGGAAATCGATGCTGAGGCCAATGATGTCGAGAGTGGTGCCGATGTCGAGGGAGACATCGCTGATGGTGCCAGGTCCCAGCGGTATGTCGGGAAGGGTGAAGTTATCAGAGACTGCGAGCTTGCCGTCGGAGAAGTGGACATTCAGGCCGGGGCTGTCGCTGGAATCGTCGTGGGCCTGGGCACCGTGAGCATGGCGCAGTTCAGCCGTGGCGCCGCCGCCCGGGGTGAGCACGCTTTGCAGGCTCTGGAGCAGAATGAAGAACTGCGTGAGCGGCTGCATCGGTCCGGAGAAGACGACCTGCAGGTTGGGGAACGCCGGCGGAAGAGTGTCGGCGTCGGCATGGAATCCGCCCTGCAGCCACATGATCGGCTGGCTGTCGATGGCGGGGATCACGAGTCCGATGGCGACCTGATTGATGTCGAGTGACCAGGAGGGGCCTGTCGTCTGGCCGAGCGCGATGACAACCGATCCGGGGTCAGGCGCTGCCGGGAGGCTGCCACCGTTCCAGTGGAAATACAGATTGACATTAGCGATCGAAGTCGAGATGAGGGGGAAGGACGAGGTTGCCCAGGAGCTGGGAAGGTCGAGATTCTGGGTTGTGGAGAGGCTGGGCGCGGAGAGTTGATTGGTGATGGGAGCAAGCGCGCTCGAGAGGAATTGCAGGCAATTGCCGATGTCGGGGAAGTTACTGATTGCGCCGAGCAACGCTCCGGCGTGGGCGACATTGAGCGCATCACCCAGCGTGAGTTGCTGTGAGCCGACCGTCAGGATGGGCCGGGAGAGGAAGTTGCTTTGGGTTCCGGTGGCCTGGAGGAATCCATACAGAGTGTCAGGCGGCGTGGTGGAACCGGGGTCGAGCCGGAACAGGTCGCTGGGATCGGCGAAGTGAATGAGATTACCGATGGTTGAGCTGCCGCTGACGTTCGGCTGGACGAGGGGGACGGGCTGCGTGGGTGGGAGGGGGACGGGCGCCGTTTGCGACTGCGTGCGCGAAGCGACGCTCCAGGAGCCGTCGGACGAGAGTTTGGGGATGCCGCGGATGTCGCCGACGAGGGCGACAGCTCGGGACATGATGGTCGCGTCCACAATCGGCGTGGCGTCGAAACGGGTGGCACGGAGTAAGCTGTTGGCTCCGCCGACGTTCAGCGTGGCGCTGATGGGACCGCCCGCGCCGTTGCTGAGCGCGTCGAAGTTCACCATATCCGACACGCTCAGGTGGAAACCGGTCGTGAGTCCGACAAAGCCAGTGATGCCGGTGGAGGGGACGCAGACATGGGTTTGCCCGGTGAGATCCTGAAGCGAGGCTCCGCCCTGCAATACCTGGTGCTGCGGTTGAATGATGACATCAGCGTCGAAGGTCACGGGCTGCATCGTGACCGGCCCGGTGGTGGTCGCGCTGTCCTCTGTTCCCTGGGTGGTGACTTCGGAGCCAAGCTGCTGGATGTTCCGGACGTTGATCACGCCGCCGATGATGCCGGGGTGGATCGAGTCGGGGCTGATCTCGGCAGCGGCGGGGTACTGGAACAGGCCGTCGCTGGCGGCCTGCCATCCGCTGTCATAGCGCTGGACAACGCCGGATCCCTGGCGGTCGATGGTGATGGTGCGCACGACTTTGATGGCCCACGGGTAGACGATGCTCTGCACCTGAATGACTTCATGGCTGGTGCGCCCGACGAGCACATGGAAGAACGCCTTGATCACATCCGTCACATAGGGTGTGGTGTTGGTCCACTCGCTGAACGTGCTTGCGCCATAGCCGGTAAGGTCATAGCGGCGGAGGGGAACGCCGGGCGTGGCCGTCGGACTGGGAGAAGGCGGATTGAAGCGGCTGTCGAAGATCGACGTGACATTGCCGCCGAGTACCTGTTCGCCATAGGAAAGCGTTGGGGACGGCGGGTTGTCGTCCTGAGTGCGGAGATAGGTGGCTCCGGCAAAGATGGGATCGGGGTCGCTGGGATCGGGAGCGGAGAAGCTAATCTGCCAGGCTCCGGTGTAGAGGGCGCCGCTGGGAGTAATCGACGGCGGAAAGGCCGGCTGCACGAGCGTGAGGTTCGGCAAAAGAGTGCCGCTGACGGTAGCCGAGTCGCTCAGGAAGCCGATCATACCGAAGGGCAGTGTGAGTTGCGCCGTGAATCCTCCGGTACCCGCATTGAGGACAGCCTGCAGGGATTGCAGCGGCGAGATGGGAATCAGTGTCGCAGAGGTGGGGCGAACCTGGCAGACAGGACCGTCGTTGGGCGGATGCAGGAGCGTATTGTCCGACACGGTGGGATCGACGGCCGTCGAGGTGTTGTACATCGGCTCCCACGCGATGGCGGGCAGCGTTGCGAGAGGCAAGAGGGAAGCGGGTCCACGTACGGAGAGACCGTCGATGGTGTACTGCACATCGGCGCGGTCGTTCACGGTAACTTCGACACCGAGCTGGCTGGCGCGGGTAGAGAGGTCGAGGAATAATGCCCCTGCCAGAGGTTCGGGTAGCGGCGGGCCTGTGACGGGAGGTGGGATGGCAGACTGCGGGGCGAGTGCGGGCGGAGCACCGGCCGTCCTGGCTGCGAGCTCGATGGGCTCGGGCAGAATTTTGTGCGAGGGACCGTACGCGACGGGTGGAACCGCGGTCGATCCGGCCTCAGTCGAAGGCGGAGCCGCTGGATGAGAATGGGCGGTGTCGCTGATGCGCAGCTGCGCGGTGGCGATGGTCGGCCAGACAACCTCGGCGAGGATGAAGCCGTACAGAGCCGATTCCGTGGATGCTGTTTGTCCGGTCGCAAAGGTGCCGGGAGAGCCCTGACTGACACCGGCCTGCAGTCCACCTGTGTAGGGGTCGGGCAGATAGAGCTCGACAAGGAGGTAGGCAAAGAGAAGGTAGAGCAGTCCGTCTGTGGAGTTGAAGTTTGCATCTGTCCGGGCGTAGGCGAACAGAGCCTGCGGTGCGCTGACGTCGAGCAAACCATTGTCCAGCGCCATGGGATACACCGCGGGCTTGCCTGTCAGGGTGGGTGGACTGGCGGGGGTCGCCGAATATGCATAGAGGTGATGGCCGGAGTTATTTTGGATGAGCGCGACCACCCCATCGAGAAAGGCGGCCGGGACACGTGCGCCCGTAGCCAGCAGCGGGCGGTCAACCAGCGCCGTCAGTGACGTGCCGAGCTCGAGAACCTCCTCGCTCCCGAGGCGCCCATACAGCAGAAGCTGGCCCGCTGTGCGTGTGGCGATGAGCTGGCAGCGACGCGTGTTGTTGGTGTCCTGATCGTCCCAGAGCTGGAACGACTGGCGGATCTGAACGCCGGGGGCAGCTCCGGAAAATAGATAAAGAACGATCGAGCTGTTCGTGGCGATGAGCGCGCCAAAGGCGGCGGGCTCGGGGCGGGCGAGGCCGGTCCATTGGCTGGAGAGCCCCGCGCCCAGCACGAAGGCAAAGTCGCCCGAGTTGGCGGCGGTACCCAGGGTTGCCGGCGTTGAGGATTCGCTGATGCTCAGCGCCCATCCGGCATTGGAGATGGCCGCAGAGCCGGTGAGGGTGAGAAGTTTGCCGGCGGCATGGGCAGGCGCGAATGCCGGCTGCGAGGATTGGCCGGGGATGTACAGCAGCTGGAGCTGAGAATTGTATGTGGCGGGGGCGCTGATGGGCGTCGCAGTGATGCCCTGGCCATAAATTGTGGCGGCGCAGCTGTCGAAGGAGATCGTAGCCAAGCCTGTCGCAGGGAAGGAGACGGAGATTTTACCGGGGGCGGTGATCGTCGCGGGAAATCCGGCGGGCCCACCCGGCGGCACGGCGGGAACCAGGGTCAGACTGAGCGAAGCCGTTGCGGGCACTGTAACCGTGGTTGCTGTAAATGTCAGCGGCTGATCGCTGGTGAGCTCACCGGACTGGATGGCGATTCCGGCAAAGCCGTCGGCCGGAGCAGCGGATGCGAGGGATTGCGCTGCAATCCACGCCGAGCCTGCGAGAATACCGGCTTGCGTGGAAGATCCAAAGTGAAAGATAGACAAAGGGAGAACGCAGAGCACGGAGCCGGAGCGAACAAATTCGACAGTCTCCGTGAAGTTAAAGACCTGAATCCATTTCTCCCCAACTATTTGATAACTCGGGCTGGACACATTTACAGGTCCGAAGGTAGCGGCGGGCGCGAGGGCACGGGCCCAGGCCGGTCTTTCAATTCCGCCCAGGGCCGTTGGCTCGCGATCGAGAATCGCGACGCGCGTGGTGACATCTTTAGCGAGCGCGATGGGAACGATGGCGCCGATCCATGCTGGTGGAACCGGAGGCGTGGTTGCGGGTGGCTTCGCGACCGCCAGCTTAGCGGCGGCGGCTCCCGACTGAAATCCCGGAGGAGCCTGGCTCGTGTTAACACCTTGCCAGCCGGGAGGTGCGCCGAGATCGGCAGCGAGCTGATCAGCGCTCTGTCCCGAGGCAACAGCACGGGCGATGGCAATCTGGACGGCCTGAACGGGGACGGCCGGACCAGAAAAGAGGGGCAGCCTGGCGAGTTCGGACGCAAGTGCGTCCGCACTCAGGCGTGGGGGAGTAGGCATAGGAATCTCCGCGTCAACGGTTCAGCGCGACTCAGAAAGCTGAGACAAAGCACAGCCGACAACAGGCGAACCGGAGCGGTTGGAACGAGAGGCTCGCGTCAGGACCCATCGCAGACAGGACCGTCCTGCACAAGGCGGTTACGTCAGTCACGCGCGAAGAGATGCCAGGTCAGAAAGAAAAATATTTCAGGTACAGGGCGGACAGAGTAGCCCCGGTTCCAGAAACGTGTCAATGAGAATTTTGTGAAATCGTGGTGCACCGTGAAAACCCAACCGTCCGGCAGCGCTGGGATCAGCATGACGAATGGACTTGCGCTATTCGACGTGAGCCGCTTCTCTGGAGCGATAGCGAGGTTTCTTCATCAGGTAGCCAATCGGGATGAGGCAGACGGTGAGGATAACGAGGGCGTGGATGGTGTCGATGTAGGCAAGCACATTGGCCTGCTGCACCATCATGTCGTAGATGTGAGCCATGGAGCGGGTGGCGGCTCCGCTGGGGGAATAGCCCTGGCTGTGCATGATTCCGGTGAAGGCACGGTTGAGAGTGCGGTAGTTGGGCGAACTGGCGTAGAGCTGCGCGTCGAGGTAGTTCTGATGGACCTGGGCTCGGCGCACGAGCATGGTGCTGATGAAGGAGATGCCGAGGCTGCCACCGATGTTGCGGGCGAGCGCCGTGAGTCCGGAGACCTCGTTGTTTTTCTCCTGAGGGACACCGACATAGGACATGACGCTGATGGGCACGAAGAGGAACGGCATGCCGATTACCATGATGACGCGCCAGCTGGCGGCGTCCCAAAAGCTGATGCTGAGGTCGAGACTGGAAATACGCCAGATGCCGAAGCTGACCCAGGCGAAGCCGAAGCAGATCATCAGGCGGGGATCGACCTTTTGGCCGATGAAACCCACGATGGGCAGGAGAACGATGAGCACGAGGCCGCCGAGGGAGAGCACCATGCCGGCCTCGGTGGCGGTGTAGCCGAGAATCTCCTGCAGGAACTGGGGAATCATGACAGTGGTGGCGTAGAGCGCGGCGCCGATGACGAGCATGACGAGCTGCGTCATGGTGAAGTTGCGGCTGCGATAGAGCGAGAGGTCGATGATGGGGTGCTTTGCGGTGAGCTCGCGCCACAGAAAAGCGATGAGGCCGATGCCGGCGAGGAAGGCGCAGGTGACGATGAGGTGCGAGCCGAACCAGTCTTTCTCCTGCCCTTTGTCGAGCATGATCTGGAGGGCGCCAATGGTGAGGGCGAGCAAGCCGAGCCCGATGCCGTCGACGCTGCCCAGTGTTTTACGGACGCGAGCGAGATAGGGCGGGTCTTCCACGATACGGCTGGTGAGAATGATCGAGAGAATGCCAACGGGGATATTGAGGAAAAAAATCCAGCGCCAGGTGTAGTTGTCGGTGATCCAGCCGCCGATGGTGGGGCCGATGGCGGGAGCGACGACGACGGCCATGCCGTAGAGGGCAAAGGCGACGCTGCGCTTTCGCGGAGGGAAGGTATCGGCGAGAATGGCGCGTTCGCTGGGCTGGAGGCCTCCGCCGGCAGCGCCCTGGAAGACGCGGAAGACGATGAGCAGAGGGAGAGAGTTGGCGAGGCCGCAACAGCAGGAAAAGAGGGTGAAAGCGGCGACACAACTCATGTAGAAGCGCTTGCGGCCGATGCGGTTGGCAATCCAGCCGCTGATGGGGAGAATGATGGCGTTGGAGACGAGGTAGGAGGTGAGGACCCAGGTGGCCTCGTCGTAACTGGCGCCGAGCGAGCCGGCAATGTGGGGAAGAGCGACGTTGGCGATGGAAGAGTCGAGCGCCTCCATGAACGTGGCGAGCGTGACGGTGAAGGCGATGACCCAGGGATTGAACCGTGGCTTCCACGTCTCGTCAAAGTGAAATTCGCTGTCAGCATCCTGCGATTTCGCAGAAGAGGCCGCGGTCGTCTCCGCCATGCGTGCTCCCTGAAGAATTTTGCCCTGCGGTGAAACTCCGATCTCAGGAAGAACGAGGCCGGATGCTGTAAAAAAACGAGAAATGTAGGCTCGGGATCCGAGAATCGATTCGCGAGCAATCCTGCTCTGAGCATAAAGCACCGTGCTCAGCTGCTCCGCTAATGCGGATATGAACGGAGGCTTCAGAAGCGGCCCAATCTTGCCGGCGACACTTCAGCCTACCGCGCCTCGCGGGGTATCTGACGCTTCACGATGCTGCGGGGAATGATTACCGGGACGAAAGCACTATGCCGTCCTGGGTTCGACTGCGCTTGACATGAGGGAGTAACGCCTCGTGTAATACCGTGCGAGGCACTATGAAGGCTCGCGATGCAGGCTGGATTTCAGGCTCTTCACCCGGGTGTTCCTCACGGCTCACCTGGCTCCTGCCAATTTCCAGTCTCGGTGCGCGTTCGCCCTCCGGCTCTAGTTGCGGTATTTTTGAGACTTCCGCTCGTGGCCACGGGAGCAAAGGCCCAGGGCACAACGGAACGACTCACGGCACCATAAGGGATCAAAGGAGCGGGCTCGATCATGCTCAACGATCCGCGGCTTTTGCAGTTTTCCTGCGCCTGAATTCCTGAACCCGAAGGAGGTAGAAGATCGGCAATGCGACGCCGTGACTTTGTAAAGGCAGCTTTGGCGGCATCGGTCACCCCCGGGACTTTGCTGGTCCAGAATTCGCCGGCACAAGTCGCACCTTCCGGGCCGCCGCCCGTGCCACCGGGCGCAGCGGCTCCGCCCGCCCCGGGACCGGTTCCGTGGATGCGCGGACTGATGGAAGCTAAACCTCTGTCTCTTACGCCGCTGGTCCCGGACGCCGTGGCGGGAACAACCACGCGCTTCTTCACGGAGCGTCAGATGGCCACGCTGCGGCAACTCTGCGAGATTCTGCTGCCACCGCTGCAAGGTTATCCCGGCGCCCTCGACACGGGTACGCCGGAATTTCTCGACTTCATGATCTCGGTGTCTCCCGCTGAGCATCGTCATATGTATGCGTCAGGCCTTGGCTGGCTCGACGCAGAAGCGCGCAGCCAGTTCCAGGTTCCCTTCGATGCCGTCAGCGCCGCCCAGGCCGACGCGTTGATCCGCCCGTGGCTGCGTACGTGGATGCAGGACCATCCTCCCACCGAGCCGCACGCCCACTTCATCAACGTCGCGCACCGCGACATCCGCACCGCGACCACTAACTCGGAGAAATGGAATCAGGCCGAGGCGGCGGCCGGCAAAGATCCTTCCGGCTTTGGGCTTTACTGGTACCCCGTGGATCCCGACATCAACAAAAAATATCTGCCTTTGCAACTGAAGTCGTAACAGAGCCCCGAAAGGCCATAACGTGATACCTCGAGAACCTGTGGATGTGCTGATCATTGGCTCCGGACACTCCGGGGGAATGGCGGCCAAAATCCTCACCCAGGCGGGCATTTCCTGCCTGATGCTCAATGCGGGCCCGATCGCTGAAGTGCACAAGGATACCGAGGTTCGCCAGGCTTGGACACTGCCGTATCGTGGATTCAAACAGCCTGGTCGTCTGCCCCATGTGTTTCAGTCCAACGCTTTCGATGCGAATACCTGGGTGGATGAGAAGGAAGTGCCCTACACCTACACGCCCGGGCAATCGTATAACTGGGTGCGCGTGCGTCTGTTCGGCGGCCGCTCGCTTTTCTGGTCGCGCCAGTCTTTCCGCCTGAGCGATTACGAGCTGAAGGCGAAGTCTCACGACGGTTTTGGCGAGGACTGGCCCATCAGCCTGGCCGACCTGGCTCCGTACTATTCCCGGGTGGAAGGGATCTTTCGCGTGCAGGGCGATCGCTATGGCCTGCCCCAGTACCCCGACGGCAATTTTGTTCCCGACGATTCACCCTGGTGTGGCAGCATGCAGCGGCTGCGCTCCGCCGGGCAGGCGCGGGGCATTCCCGTGTGCAAACCGCGCAGTTCCCTGGGTGTCGACGGCCTGGCCAGCTCAGTGAACCTGCTGCTGCCCGATGCTCTGGCGACTGGAAAACTGGAGGCCATACCCAACGTGGTGGTGCGCGAGCTGCGCACCGATCCGAAAACCGGGCTCGTCCGCGAAGCGCATTTCGTCGATCGCCTCTCGCGCCGGGAGATGTCCGTTCGCGCTCGCGTGGTGGTTCTGGCTGCAGGAACGCTGGAAAGCACGCGCCTCCTGCTGAACTCCGGCCTCGCCAACTCCAGCGGCGTTCTCGGCCACTACCTGATCGATCAGATTTACGGAGCGGGGCTCGTCTGCTCCGTGCCCGAGGCACGCAACGGCAAAACCAGCCGCGACCTTATGGAGGGCTCCGCTCTCATTCCTCGCTTTCGTAATCTCAACACGCGAGCGAAAAACTTCATCCGCGGCTATGCTCTCAATTGCTACAGCAGCATCCATGGCATGGATCCGCGCAATTTTGCCGCTTACGGCAGAGAGCTTCAGAACCAGCTCGATGTCTATAGCGGCAGCGGGCTGTCCATGAATATCATGGGCGAAGTCCTGGCTCATTACGACCACCACGTCCGCATCGACAAGACCACCGTCGATGCCTGGAACATCCCGGTGCTGCACATCGACACCCGGTACACCGATAACGAATTCAACATGGCGAAGGACGCGGTTGACACCGGCAGCGAACTGGCCGAAGCCGCGGGCTTTGAGATCCTCACCAAGAACTACGAACCCAATCCTCCCGGATACAGCATCCACGAGCTGGGCACCTGCCGCATGGGCGACGACCCGAAGATCAGCGTTCTAAATAAGTGGTGCCAGAGCCACGACATCAAGAACCTGTATGTTGTCGATGGCGGCAGCTTTGTCAGCTGTGGCTGGCAGAACCCCACCATGACCATCCTGGCGTTGGCCATGCGCGCTTCGGAGCATCTGGCCGGGCAGATGCGCCAGGGAAACGTCTGAATCCGAAATATTTGCGAGAGTCCACAGCCGTTGCTAAAAATCGTCGGTACAAAACGAGGAGCCATGACAATCATTTCGAGACGCAGCTTTGTTCAGGGTGCGGCGGCCTGCGCCGCTGTGTTGAACGCCCCCTCTCTCTGGGCTAATCCCCTTGGCCTGCCCGTCGGCCTGCAGCTCTACTCGGTTCGGCAGTTCCTCCCGAAGGACTACGACGGAACGCTCGCGCAACTGGCCGCGATGGGATACCAGGAAGTCGAAGCGGCAGGTTTCTACGGGCACAGTGCTGCCGACGTGAAAGCTGCTATGCATCGCGCCGGGCTCCACTGCGTCAGCGCGCACTATTCCATGGCCGACCTTCAGCCCAAACTCGATGAGCTGATCGAGTATGCGCATGGACTGGGACTCAGCTTTCTGGTTTGCTCCTCTCCCCAGCTGCGGCATCCGGCGCCGGGCCAAAGTTGGCTGGCCAGCATGGAGGCGATGAGCCTCGACGACTGGCACTGGAATGCCGACCAGCTCAACCAGATTGGCAAACGCGTGCACGCCGCCGGGCTACAGTTCGCGTATCACAACCACTTCGTTGAATTCCACAAACACGACGGCGTCGTGCCTTACGATGAGTTGCTCCGGCACACTGATCCCAGCCTGGTGGCTATGGAGATGGACTGCGGCTGGGTGGTCGTAGGCGGTGCCAGCCCCGTGGACTACCTGCGCAAATATGCGCCTCGGTTCGTCATGCTGCACGCAAAGGAATTTCAGCTGTCCGGATGGAAGCCCGGTACCGAGCCGGTCTCCACGGAAATGGGACGCGGCAGCATCGACTATAAGAGCATCTTTGCCGCCGCGAAACACGCTCCCATCCGCCACATCTTCGTCGAGCAGGAGGCATTTACCGACATGCCTCCGATGGAAGGCCTCCGGACTGACGCTCAGTGGATGCGCGCCTTCCCGGCGTGAGGTCCTCAGCAATCCGTCCAGGCGGGACCGCCATTCGGGAATGATGGAACTTTTCCTGTGCGGCTGGGAGAGATGGAGAGGAGCCAGCATGTCCATTTCGAGCGCCGTCCAAGGGGGTACATGGTTCGGATTGCTCCCCGTGCCGGTCGAACAGTGCGATGTCTCAGAGGCGGATCGCCCGTACGGTGAGACGCTCCGAGGTGAACGCGGGTGCTACAATCTGGCCTCGGAATGTCATCGGGCACGCACATTGCGATCCGGCCTGTTCCAGTTGCGGACCTCCAAAGGAGCGACGCGGAAATTGAAGCCCTGCGACGGCATCTCGACGATCTGATCCAGGGTCCGGCGTTCAAGGGGAGCCACCGCAGTCAGCAATTCCTCCGGTTTGTTGTAGAAAGAGTTCTCGACGGGAGCCTCGATCGGCTGAAGGAGCGGACTATTGGCATAGAGCTCTTTCACCGTCCGCCTGCCTACGATACCGGCGAGGATGCGATCGTTCGAGTGACCGCCAGTGATGTGCGTCGACGCCTGCTGCAGCACTACGGGCGCTACGGCGACGCATCGCAGTTCCGTATCCGCCTTGAGCCGGGTTCCTATGTTCCCGAGATCGAACATTTGCCCCTCGCCACCCCTCCCGCCCCAATTTCAGGGCCTGTGCCCGTTGGGGCACCGACCGAACAGGAGTTCAGGGTGGGCGCCGCGCCCGCGCCATCCCAGACTCGCCGGCGTATGACACTGTTTCGGTTCGCAATCGCGGCGGTCCTGATTTTGGCTGTGGCAGTTGCGGCCGGCTGGAGGCCAGTACTGGCCACGGCATCGCTTCCACCGTGGAGCGCTGTGTTTCGTCCCGGACACGCGACGCAACTGATTACGAGCGACCCCAATATCGAGCAACTCCAGGAACTGACCGGGACCGACATATCAGTTTCCGATTACGCGAACCAGCACTTTGTCCCGAATCCCGATGCGCTCTCGCCGACGGAACGGGCGTTCTATCTCTTTTACCTGCATGCGGACAATGCGGCCTCGGTGGACACGCCACTGGCTGTCAGCATAGGACGGCTGGCTCCGGCGAGTGCGCGGATTCTGGTCCGATCGGCGCGCAACCTGCGCATCACGGACCTGGAGACGGACGATAACCTGATTTTGATCGGCAGTCCGCGTTCGGATCCGTGGTTCCAGATCTTTCAGAATCAGCTGGACTTTCAGTTCGTCTTCAGCAGGGAACTGAACCAGGAGATGATCCGTAACGTCCGTCCCCGGCCAGGAGAGCAGACCACCTATATTCCGACAGCCCGGGGATTTGCGACGGGTGAGTCG
>JBAUZR010000774.1:0-3616 GCA_049585375.1 Acidobacteriaceae bacterium | reverse complement strand
CGGTAGAGCGATTCGCGAAAGTCGGCGCGGAAGCCGGGCGACAGAGCCATCTCAAAACCCGCCAGGGAATCGATCACCAGACGCCTGGCGCCGATCTTCTGTACAGCGTCGAGAATCGAGTGCATGGTTTCGTCTACCGAGAGATCCAGAGGCCGGAGATAGAGGATCGTGAGCTTCCCGTCTTTCTGGGGTGTTTCCAGGTCCAATCCTAAACTGACAGCCCGCTCCGCATACGCTTGTGGGCGTTCTTCAAAGACTGCCACGATTCCCGGTTCTCCCTGGCGTATGCCCTCAGCAATGAATTGGGTTGCAAGGACGGACTTCCCCGTGCCCGAAGAACCTGCTACGAGGACACTATCGCCTTCTCGCACTCCGCCATCGAGCATCTTGTCCAGTTCAGGAACGCCAAAAGAGAGGCGACGCTGGCCGCCCGGATTTTTCACGCGTGCGCTCAACCCAAACGTGCGCGAGAATGCCTGAATCCCGGCATTGGTTATGCGGAACGTGTGCAGCCCCGGCACGGAAGCCTGGCCGCGCAGTTTGATGATCTGCAATTTTCGGACGATAGAATTTCTCTCTGCCGTCTGGCGTAACCAGAACAGCCCATCGGCGACGGTAAAGATGGGATTGTCGCGCAGCTCGTCCTCTGCATATTCGCCGATCAGGAATGTTGTCGCTTGCCAACTGGCCAGAAACAGGGCCAGGCGTTGAATGAAGGATTGGAGGTCCATGTCACTTTGCGGCTTCCTCACCATGGTGCGGAAGGAGTCAACGACGACGACGGCAGGGTTGGCCTTTTCTACGTCCCTGGTAATCTCCTCCAGGACCGCGCCCAGGTCCTTCTCCAAAACAACCTGGCTCAGGTTGATGAAACGGATCGACCCCGGCAACTTGGCCGGATCGAAGAATGTGTACTGCTGCTGATATCGCAGCATCTTCAGGGCGGATTCGCCGAGGACTGTGAAGTAGAGAGCAGGGCGTTCTGGCGTGGCATTGGCAAACACGAATTGGTGTGCCAGCGTCGTCTTACCGCTTCCGGGGGCGCCCGCGATGATGTTGAACGAGAACTCGGGAAGACCGCCGCCCACAATGGCATCGAGGCCCGGAACTCCGGTCGGCAGCTTGTTGATCTCCACTTTATCCTGTGTGCTCACGTTTTTCTCCCGTTCTCGGAACTGCAATCGTCGAGCGCCGCGTGCGGCCACACATCTCGTATCAGGTTCATCGTTAAAACTCCGCCAAGGAAAATGAGAAGCAGCCCAAGCAGACGAGAAATGAAGACGATTCCCGCCTCGTGAATACGATCTTTCTCAGCGCCGATCGCAGATTCAACCGCACTCATGCCTTCGAGATTCCCGTTCGCTGCTACCCGCACCGGACCAAGGCTGGGATCTTCCGATTTCGCCAGCGTCAAAGCACGAGCGGCCAGCGCCTGAAAGCCGGCAGCTCCAGCCAATTCTCCGAGCCTGTGACGCAGCTTCTCGTAGACACGGAGTGGTGCGGATCCTGCCGGCTCGGACGTATCGCCTTCAACGGATTCATAAGTAAGAAGCCGTTGAGCCAAATCTCGCATTTCCGGGAGGGTGGTCATGCTCAACGCCTCTTCGCCCCGGGTGGAAGATTCTGATTTGCGTTCCGCACGAGGGTCAGGGTGACGATAACCTCTTTTCGCAAACGACTTCGCTATTAAGCTGTTCTCCATCCAGATCCAAAGAAGAACTGGGGGGACTCAATTCATATAGCGATTCGTTTGCAGGTTCGGTGCATCCTGCGACCCGCCGGCCTTGCTTCTAATCAGAGTGAAGACGTCCAGAACCGTAGCGATACTGCGAAGGTTGCCGGCCACGCTCATCAGCCCATCTTCCATCCCGGGATGTCTGTTCGCCAGGGTTTCAATGTGCTCGCTTACGCTCCTCAGGCGATTAATTTCCAGCAGAAGGTCTTCGAAATTCACAGCCCTCGCCGCTTCATCGGCCGTTGAGATTGCCGCGTCCGCTGTGGCCGAGGCCGACTCGCCCCTCACGTTGACCTGACTGCGTAAATCTTCGATCAAACGCAGTGTCGTTGCCTCGCCGAGAAAGGTGAGAAACAGGCCGAGCAGCTGCGTAATCAGAATGATTCCAGCGTCGCCGTTCTCCTCCGCCTGAGACTCAACTTCGCGGAGACCGCGCAGGTCTCCATTCGCCGTAATCTGAACCGCTCCAAGCCCCGGAAATTCCGACTTCGCCAGAGCCAACGCACGCGAAGCGAGCACCTGAAAGCCATCAACGCCAACGGGTGCCCCGAGTTGCCGGCGCAGCCTCTCGTAGACGCGCACCGTTGCAGGTCCGGTCTGCAAAGAGTTCGTACTGGCATCGGCCTCGGAAGCCACCAGACTGCGGGCCAAATCTCGTGTCTTTTGTCGAGGAAGCATCGGTTCCATTCTTTCTTTGCATGCCATGCATACCCTGCATGCGGCATCGGGCGCGACAGCCGATTCCTGTCAACTGCCTCAGCGATCAGATTCCAGGCGCGCGTTCAAACCCCATATTGGCGTTACTAAACCACGATACTTGAAATATTTCCCGAAAAGTGACCACAATTGACCAGTCCCATCCGCAGTCGGTGGGGCCCATGCTAAAGCATCGGAAAAATGTCCGGCTGGAGTGCTTGCACCGATGCTGGGGGAAAGGTCGCCGTCCAGCATCACAGGACTGCGCTTGCAGTCGATCGGTATTCATTGATCGCGTTTATTAACCTGGCGTTAGTGCGGTCGCGCACCCGCCAGACGTTCTCCGCAAAGGACGCGCCCGAGGGAGCCCTTCGATGGCCCAAGTTGAAAAGCCCCGATTCGATGTCGCAGCTTTCCTGGCGAACGCCGGGCTGGGGCGAAGCATTATCCACCTGGAGCCGAAGGACGCCTTCTTTTCGCAGGGTGAACCTGCGGATTCGGTTTTTTATCTCCAGATGGGCCGCGCAAGAGTTACCGTTGTTTCCGCAGCCGGGAAGGAAGTGACCATCACGCTTCTTTCCGCTCATGACTTTGTGGGAGAGGAGTCGCTGGCAGCGATGGCTGGGGTGCGTTTGACGAGCGCTACTGCTATTACCGCCTGTACCGCCCTCAAAATCAGCCGGCAAGAGATGATCCATGTGATGCATGAGGAGCACAGCTTCTCAGATCTCTTTTTGAAGTTCATGCTGGAGCGCAGCATGCGCATTCAGGCTGATCTGGTCGATCAGCTCTTCAATTCGAGCGAAAAACGGCTGGCGCGAATTCTGCTGCTGATGGCTGACTTCGGCCAGCCCGGCGAACCGGAACAATACATTCCCAAAATCTCCCAGGAAACTCTGGCGGAGATGATTGGCACTACCCGTTCGCGCGTGAGCTTCTTCATGAATCGCTTCCGCAAATTGGGTTTTATCGAATACAACGGCCGCATCCGAGTTCGTAAGTCCCTGCTAAGCGTCGTTCTGCACGATCAACTACCGCGAGACAATGCCGAAGGGGCTTCGATTCACAAGAATTCCTCGTGATGACCCGGAGTTAGCGAGTCCTTAGGCCATAGTTCACAAAGTCTGAAAGCATTTGACGACTTATCCATATAGTCAGACTTCGTGGTGTAGGACGCTGGTCTGA
>JBAUZR010000773.1:0-10949 GCA_049585375.1 Acidobacteriaceae bacterium | reverse complement strand
TGAAGCAGACCCTCTACCGCACCAGCGCCGATTCGCCCATCTTCCAGGCGCTCACTGAAGCCGCTCAGACCCGGGAGGTCACCGCGGTTGTCGAGCTGACCGCCCGCTTCGATGAGGCCTCCAATATCCGATGGGCGCGCAATCTGGAGGACGCCGGCGTCCAGGTCTTCCACGGCATCGTTGGCCTCAAGACCCACTGCAAGCTGGCCCTGCTGGTGCGCCGCGACCCCGATGGAGTCACCCGCAGCTACGCTCACCTCGGTACCGGCAACTACAATCCCGACACGGCACGCTTCTACACCGATCTCAGCCTCCTGACCGCCGATCCGGAAATCACCGCCGCCGTCCACAGCGTCTTCAACTACCTCACCGCTCACTCCGAATCCGACGACTACCGGCCGCTGCTGGTCGCTCCGCTCACCCTGGCGGAGAGCTTCATCCGCCTCATCCATCGCGAGCAGGAGCACGCAGCCGCCGGTCGTCCGGCCCGCATTATCGCCAAGATGAACTCGCTCCTCGAGCAGAGCGTTGTTGAGGCTCTCTACTCCGCCGCCCATGCCGGTGTGGAGATCGATCTCATCGTGCGCGGCATCTGTTCGCTCCGCCCTGGCGTGAAAAACCTCAGCGAACGGATTCGCGTCCGCTCCATCGTGGGCCGCTTTCTCGAGCACAGCCGCCTCTTTTATTTCATGAATGGCGGTGACGAGGAGTTCTACTGCGGCAGCGCCGACTGGATGCCCCGCAACCTTTTTGAGCGCTGTGAGGTCGTCTTTCCGCTCCGCGATCCTCAGATTCGCGCCCGCGTCCGCGATGAGATCCTCCCCGCCTATCTTGCCGACACCGTAAAGGCGCGCCTCCTTCGCTCCGACGGTTCCTATATCCGTCTCCGTGATGCCAGCCAGCCTTCGTTCAGCGCGCAGGACTTCTTCATTCAGGTGGCCGAAGGCAAGGCAGACATCTCGAATATTCCCAGAGTCGAGACGCCCGCTCCCCCCGCGGCCCGCTCCTCCCGGACCAAGCGCCAGTCCCGAACCGCCACCGCCGCCGATTAGCGATCACCACCCGTTACTATTCTTCTGTCCGCACGACTGCGCCTGACCTTACGCTGGAGGAGAAATGCTCCGTTCCTGCTATACCCGTGCCCATTGCTGGAAATGCATGGGCGCCGCCCCCATCAAACCTTCAATCTCGTTCTGTCTGGCAGCGACGTTTCTGGTTTTGACGTTTGTGGTCGCGGCGCCGGCTCAGACGACCAAGGCCGCCCCCGGGTCGCTAATCTCTCCCCAGGAGCAGAAGGGCATCGACGAAGATATCGCGCAGCATATCGGCGATGCGCCCACCGATCCCGGACCCCGGGCGCATCTGTCAGGGTCACTGAAGCCCGATGCCGTCCGAGTTGCCGAGCGCAAGGTGGCGGACTGGGAACTGGCCCGCACCCAGCCTTATTTTGATCGCACCTGGGAGTGGAGCGTCCTCTACACAGGGTTCATGGCCACGTCGCGATCGCTTGACGAGCCGAAGTATCGCCAGGCGATGCAGGCTATGGCCGAAAAGTTCCACTGGGAGCTGCGTTCCGAGCGTCCCAATGCCGACGACCAGAGCATCGGCCAGACCTATCTGGAGCTCGACCTGCTGCAATCCGCACCGGAAAAGGTCTCCCCCACCCGAACGGCGCTCGACGACCTCCTCGCCGGAGGGACGGCTGCCATTCCCAGAGGGCAGGCGCCGATCCCCTGGTGGTGGTGCGATGCGCTGTTTATGGCGCCGCCGGTCTGGACACGCATGTTCGCCGTCACCCACGACCCCCGCTATGTGGCCTACATGGACCGTCACTGGTGGGAGACTTCGCGCCTGCTCTACGATCCGCAACGTCACCTTTATTACCGGGACGTGACCTGGCTCCACAAGACCAATCCGCGCGGCCAACCCGTCTTCTGGTCCCGTGGCAATGGCTGGGTCATGGGCGGCCTCGCCCGCACGCTCGAATACCTGCCGCCGAACGATCCCGATCGCAGCCGGTACGAAGACCAGCTGAAGGAAATGGCGGCTGCAGTTGCCCCTCTACAGGACCGGAAAACCGGCCTTTGGCACTCGGACCTGCTCGATCCCCGGGACTATCCGCAGCCGGAAACCTCGGGTTCGGCTCTGATCACCTTCGCTCTGGCATGGGGCGTGAATCACGGCATCCTCGACCGTGCGAGCTGTCTGCCGGTCATCGCCCGGGCATGGAAAGGCCTGGTCGCGCAGATCTACGCTGACGGCCGGCTCGGCAATGTGCAGCAGACCGGAGCCGCCCCGGCCCACTACCTGCCTTCCTCCAGCTACACCTATGGGGTCGGCGGCTTCCTGCTGGCGGCCGAGCAGGTGGCCAAACTCAAAGCCCCTGCCAGCTTGCACTGACAGGGCCATCGAGTCCCGTGTTCGAAGGGGAAGACGCGCCGGGCGGCGCTGCCGGCTGGCTGCCCCGGTCAGCGCGCCGCGGCGGAAAGTCATAAGTGGCTGGCGATGGTGCTGAATGCCGTTCCGATCCGTTCGGTGACCGTGGCAAATGTGGCGACAAGGCCCAGGAGCAGCACCGAAGCCATCAACACAAATTCGAGCAGGTCCGTACAGTTGTCATCGTTCGACAGGCTCTGCAAAAGCCATGAAGTCACTTTCATAGCCGTTCTCTCCTGGATGATGCGCCACGCGGAAGGGTGAAGGGGACCGCGTTCTCTTTCGAACTGAATGTTGTCACTCTCTCCCGGATGGTGGCTGTCGAGCAATCGCAGTTCCGGGGCAGGCAGGGCTGCCACGCACGGTACTTCGGAGGGTGACTGTGGAGGCCGGATGGTTACCTTGGGCGCGCCTGTGTGACGGGAGGCCGCCGTAATCTCCTGAAACGAGAGACGGGAGCCTTGCGACTCCCGTCTCTCGTTTTCAGTAGAACAACTTGAGAGCGAACTGCAGCGTACGCGCTCCGTTGTTCCCGTTGCTGTTCTTCGTGCTCGTGATCGTGCTGAAAGCACCCTTCAGATTGGTGAAATTCAGGTTGCCAGGCTGCGCGAACGGCGGCGTGTTGGTGGTGTTGAATGCCTCGGCACGGAACTGCAGTTGCACCGCTTCATGAATCTCAAAATTCTTGAGAACCGCGGTGTCGAGGTTCGCATAGCCCGGGCCGCGCGCCTGTTGCTGGTCGCCACCCAGAGGCGAATAGTCGCTCTGCCCGACGGTGGTGGCCACCGGCGGCTGGGAGAAGGCTGCAGGATTGAGCCACTGATGGTAATCGTGCGGTCCCGCATACAGACTCTGTCCCGCAACCACGTTCGCAAAGCAGCCAAAATCGGAGGTGGTGTTGACCGGGCAGGTGACCGTAAAAGGCTGGCCGCTTTGGTAACTGTAAATCCCGTTGGCGATCCATCCGCCCAGGATCAGGTCAACCGGCTTGTCCGCGTTCGCCATGAAGGCTCGGCCGTGGCCGAAGGGCAATTGATACGTAGCGGCGACGTGGACCGAGTGGGTGGCGTCGGTGTCGCACAGCGCATAGTCCTTGCCGATACCGAATCCGGGCAGCCACTCCGCGCGATATTGCTGGTTCTGCGAGGCCTGCGTGTGCTGATCGCTCATGCACTTGCTGTAGGTGTAGTTGCCGAGCAGATAAAGTCCATAACTGGTCTGGTGTTCGTAGGTCGTCTGCAGGGAGTTATAGCTGCTGACTGCATTCGTGGTTTCGTAAGTGGCATTGCGGGCAAAGCTGGGGAACGGGACGTAGGGCTGAGGGTTTACCGAAGGGGGCAGGATAACCGTAGGCGAGTTGTTATATCCCAGGTTGTCGAGGTGACGGCCCTGGGTGCCGACATAACCGGCCTGCACGGAGTCATGCGGCGTGAACTGATCCTGCAACGTGAGATTCTCAGTCTGCACGTAGGGCGTCTGGAAGTTATACTGCCGCCCGTAAAGGTCAAGGCCCATCCCGCTGTTGACCGTGGGGTCGCTGAAGTTAACGGAAGCGAAGGACTGCTCCATGGTGGCGGGCTGTCCGTTGGCCAGCAGCAGCGGATGCTGAGAGTCAGGACTGTTGAAGGTTGCCACGTAGACGAATGGATAATTGGTGCCGAGCGTGCCGCCATAACCCAGATTGCCCAGAGCGCCATAGGCAGTGCCAAAGCCGCCGCGCGCTACGAAGGTTGGGGTGATCCGATAAGCAAAGCCGACCCGCGGCGCAAAGTTCGTCGCCTGCGCGTTGCCCAGGGTCATGCTGGAGACGCAGTCGAGGGCGATGTTGCTGCTGGCGAGCAAAGTGTCAAACGCCGCGGACCGCGGAACGGAGCAGCCTTGCTTCGGCATGTAGTACGTGCCGCTGTTGCCATTCCCACCTGCCGGGATGAAGTTGGCCTGGCGCCCGTTCACTTCGGCATAAGGCGTGAAGTAATCCCATCGGTCGCCGAGATTCAGGGTCAGTCTCGGTGTGGCTTTCCAGTCATCCTGGAAATAGGCGCCCCAGTACCAGCGGTGGTCGTCGGTGGCGGCGATATTCGATCCGGAGAAGCTCCCCATTCCGCCCACGTCGTTCACTCCGCCAACAAGGGAGGCCATTGGCGTCACCAGCATATCGCCGACGCCGTTGAGGCTGCTGTTGTCATTGGGAATATCGGTGTATTGTCCGGTAAAGTTGAAATCCCCGCGTCCCTGCGGCGGCTGAGAGATGTCGCCTTCCAGATCGTCGACCTGCAAACCGCCCTTGAACGTGTGATTGCGGAAGACCCACGTAACGCTGTCCGCGCCCTCAATGCTGTAGACGTATTGCAGCGTCGGCGTGTAGTTGCCTACCCCGATGTGGGTGAGCCCGTTGATCGTGATGGGCGGCAGCCCGCCATTGTTCGCAACCTGCGGCACACCCTGAATCCCGTAACTGGCGGGGATACCAAACTGGTCGCCGTAAACCGACTGCTGTAGCTTGTTGGAGTGCACCATGCCGACGTGCATTTCATTCGTCAGCGTCGGAGTGAAGACGTGGGTGTAACCAACCGCCCAGGCATACGCAGGAAGACTGTCCACGCGGCCGCCGGTTTCGCCCACCGCTAATCCGGGCAGGCTCGAGGGTACGTCGGTCGTGTAGTAGCTCCTGTCGAAGACGCCGAAGAGGACGTTGTTCGGATTGAAATCCTCATCGATGCGAATGTCATACGTATTGGTCGTATGGTCTTCTCTGGGAACCCATGCGAAGTTGTTGGCCAGGCCGGGTGCGGTCGGCGCGGGATAGACGCCCAGCAGCTTGACCGCGTTCGGATCGAGCCGCGAGGTCGGAATGACGTTCAGCATCGCTTCCTGCGCCGGCGTTGCGAAGCTGGTGACGCCGGTAAGCGGGCCGCCCGGCAGATAATTTGCAGCCGGGCAGCCCCCGGCTGCGCATCCATAAAAAGGATCGCGTACATACGCGCCCGGGGTCCCGCTGAGTCCGGTAATGGGGTCGAGCCCGCTCGCCGGGATCACGCGCGTCGTCGCCGGATCCAGAATCGTGCCGTGAGGAATCGTCCGTCCCAGCGCATCCGTCGCCGTGCCGCTGTTGTAGGTGATGTTGTCCTGGAGATTCGTAAATCCGCTGCTCACCATGCCCGCGGTCGGCACCGTGCTGGTCGCAGGCACCGGCAGGACAAAGCGTCCTCCCTGATAGTCAGCGAAAAAGAAAGTCTTGTCCCTGCCGTTATAAACATGGGGGATGAGTACCGGGCCGCCGATCACGCCGCCGAAAAGGTTCTGACGGTATTCCGGCACCGGCTTGCCGGCGTTAAAAAAATAGTTGGCGTTGAAGGCGTCGTTGCGCAGGTACTCCCAAAGATCTCCGTGCACGTGATTGGTCCCGGATTTAATCTCGGCATTGACCACACCGCCGGTGGAGTGGCCGAACTCCGCATTGAAGTCGCCATTCTGCACCTTAAACTCCTGAATCGCGTCCGGCGGCGGAACGATGGCGGCATTGGTGCCGGTATAGTTGCCGCCGTAGAACTCGATGTTGTCGTTAATACCGTCCAGGCGGAAGTCATTCTGCCAGTCGTTGACCCCATCGACGGAGAAGTAGGCGCTTTCAGTGCTGCCGGAGTCCGGGGTGGGCTGTCCGGACGGCGCCGTGGCGACACCGGCCGACAACTGGGCCAGCGAACCCCAGTCGCGTGTGGCCAGAGGCAAGTCGTTGATGGTCTGGGTGGTGATGGTCTGGCCCACGGCTGCATTTTGGGCCTGGAGAAGCGGCGCCGCTGCCGTCACTGTGACCTGCTGCTGCACGTTGCCGGCACTCAGATGCACGTCAACCGTGAGCACCTGCTGCACGTGAATCTCCACTCCCCGCGCCTCATAGTTGCTGAATCCTTTCGCCTCCGCTTCGATTCTGAAGGTGCCGGGCAGCACGCCGCTGAAGACATAGGTGCCGGTCGCAGTGGAATCCGTGATCGTCTTCGTGTCGGTGGCCACATTCGTCAGCGTGATCTTCGCCCCGGGAACGACCGCTCCGGACGGATCGAAGACGGTTCCGGTCACCCCCCCGGTATCAATCTGGGCTCGGAGACCGACGGAGGCCAGGAAGAGCCAGAGCGCTAAGAGGACCGTCGCGGCGAGGGCGGAACGCAGGGGTCGGATTCGGGGATTCAAATTGCCTCCAATAAGTAATGCCGGTTTTGCACAGACGGATGCTTCCGTCCGGCTTATGGGTCGAACGTCGAGAATCGTGAACCTCTCTTCTGTGGAGATGGAAGTGTTTACCCGCGTCTTCCCTGGGTGAATACACCTGTGATAAGGTGGCGCATGTGTTTGAAGAACAGTTACGTATTGTGACTGTTAATTAACTGTGAACAGGGTAGCTCCAACTCCCGCGGGATGACCCTTTCAACCGCCGTTGACGTGAGAAAGGTAGTCTGGTTGGCGGTCGAATACCCCCTCGGGTGCTCGCCGGGAGAAGAAAAGCATGGGACGCTCCGCAGTCGTCGATCACGTGGTCCTGGGCGGGAACGCCTGGCCTCCGTTGCCCGACAACGATGAGCGCTGGCTGTTGACCCAGCGCATCGTGAGCAGCCGCCATTTCGTCCGCTCGCCTCTTCTGTCGAAGTTCCTCCTCTATGTAGTCGCCGAGACGATCCACGGGCGCTCCGAAGAGATCACCGAGCACCAGATTGGCGTCCATGTCTTCGACCGGCCGCCCAGCTACCGGACCGTCGAAGACAACATCGTTCGCAACTATGCCCGCCAGTTGCGCCGCCGGCTGAGTGAGTACTTTGCCGAAGAAGGCGTCTCCGAACCGCTTCAGATCGATATACCCCTGGGCGGCTACATCCCGGTTTTCGTTCGTCCGGAGCAGGAAGGCGGCCGCGAACCGGACGGGCAAATCCTCGTGGGCCTCCCGGAGGAGCCGGCGAAGCCGACCCCGGAACAGCGTCTGCATCCAGGCATGCGCTGGGCCTGGCTCGCCCTCTACACCGCGGTCATCTTCTGCACCGCGTGGTTCCTGGCCCGATCCTTCGCTTCCCCGGCTAAGACTGATCCGCCGATCACCCCCACGACGCCATTGTGGAACGCTCTCTTCCACACCCCGACCCGCACCTACGTTGTGCCTGCGGATGCCGGACTGAATCTGATCGAGGACCTCTCGCGGCGCCCCCTTTCCCTGGCCGGCTATATCGAAGGCGACTACGCGACCATGCCGCTGCCTGACGTCGATGAGCACAGCGCCGAGGATCTGCGTGGTCAGGACTTTACGAGTCTTGTGGATCTCGAGATCGTCTCTTCGCTGGCGCGCCTGCCCCAGTTCGATCCGGAGCGCACCATTCTCCGTTTCCCCCGTGATCTGCGCCTCGACGATCTCAAGAATGCCAATGCTGTGATCATCGGCTCGGTGGGCAGCAATCCCTGGGCGGCCATTGCCGAGAACAATGCAAATTTCCGCATCGTCTACCGCCAGGGCATGGAGGGGGCGACCATTGTCAATGCGAAGCCGCTCCCGGGTGAGGCGGCCGAGTACGTGAGCCACTGGAACGAGCCGGCTCACGAGACGTTCGCTTTGATCTCCTGCCTGCCCAACCTGGAAGGCAGTGGCCGCCTCCTGGTTCTGCAGGGGCTCGATGTTGCAGGAACGCAGGCAGCGGGCGAAGCGCTCTTCCATCCCTCTGCGATCGCTTCGGTCCTGCGCCGCGCGCGGCGTCCGGACGGCTCCCTGCGCTATTTTGAAATTCTGCTGCGCGCCACCAGCATTGAATCCAGTGCGACCGGAACTCAGGTGATCGGCAGCCGGATCTACTGATCACGCGATTCGATCGAAGAACAGTCTGTGCTGCAATCCATCCGATTGATTGATTGCTTCCGATCGAACGACGAAAACGCCGAAGACTTCAGGCCGGGAGGTTCACTTCCGGGACCTCCGCTCGCAGGGCAAGCTGCAGCCTGAGTGGCGGCGGTTTTCAGGTGACGCAGGAACGCTCCGAGCAATTCGTACTGATCGCTGGCGATATAGTCGACGCCCGCCTGCCGGGCGGCACTCCAGCGCTGTTCGGCGGCGGCGAGTGAGCCGAAGTTGTAGCTGCTGAACCAGCCGTTGCAGCTTTCCTGTTGTGTGGTGGCGCCATCGAGGGTATAGAAGCGGATCCAGAGATGCTGGGTGTGAGCATGATCGACGAGGAGGCGCAGGCGCGCGTCATCGGCCGCGGTCCACGCACCGGCGTGCTGCTGGCCTCCCTCTTCCACCACCTTCCAGGGGTTATTCCACCAGCGTCGGTAATTGCTGGCTGGTTCGGCCTCGAGGACGTTGGGCGGGGCCATGGGATCTTTGGTATTGGTGTGCACGGCGCCGAAGACGAGTAGATGACCACCGACAGGGACTTCATCGTAGAAGACGGCCTGCTGTGCGTCGGATTCGCCGGTGAGGACGAGGATCGGACGCACGGTGAGCGGCTGCATGGCTGCAGGATCGCCGGTCTTAGGAGCCGTGGTCAGCCAGTCCTGATATTGGGTGAGCAGCGCCCAGATCGCGTGCAGGTGCGCCGGTTCCTCAGTCTTAAGGTCGAGGTTCAGGGTAATGAGGGGCCAGTTGCCGTGATTGCCTTCCCGCAGCGCGCGCTCCACGATGGGTCGCACGCGATCGAAGAAGTAGTGCTCCATGGTGGGCTCGTGGCCGCTGACCGGCACGCCGTGGGCGACGACAGACCAGGATCGGCCTGTCCTGGGGTCCGTGTACCAGTAGAGATCCTGCTCGATGGCGAGCGGAGTGCCGGCAGAGAGAGCGCGGTCGATCCGGTCGTACCACCACTCGTAGTACGGATAGCAGTTGTGGGCGTCCATGACGGAGCGGCTGCCCGGCCGGGACTGGTCCTGGTGCGCAGCGGGCGCGGCCAGAGCCGCTGACGTGAAAAAAAGAAGAGCAAGGGAGAGCGCTCGGCGCATTGGTGGTCCTTTCGATTATGGATGGTGGTGTGCGGATGCGGTGGCAGCACGGGCAGGCCAGTTGAGATAGACAGGATTACCAAGGAGGAGCAGGCGATCATTGCTGTCGCGGACTTCGGCGCGAATCCAGTGACGGCTGCCATCAGAGGTCCACTGCGCGCGGAGAGTTTGATCTGCTGAGGAGATGGATTGGGACGGCAGAGCTGTGGATTCGACGCCATCTATAAACCAGTTCGCGGTGGCGCCCTGGCAGTTGGCGACGTGGAGGTCGAGCGAAACGGGGCTGCCGGCGGGCGCGTCGAGGAGGCTGCCCATCTCGGCGGATCGATCGCCGGCGTGAGCTTCAAGATCGAAAAAACGGTTGCCGGAGCCGGAGACGTCGATGAAGACCCGGCCGGCTCGGATGCCGTCGAGGAGCGCGGAGACCGAGAGATTCTGTGCGTAGATCACGGTGGTCGGATCGCCCACCGAGCCTGGGTGCTCAGGAGGCCATGGGGCGTGGTGATTGTCGCTCCCGCCGACGGCGGTAAGGCGGTAGCCCTGGCGGAGCTGATCTTCCCAAAAGCGAGTGGCGGGGCGCCCGGGTCCGTTGACCACTTCGATCGAGGTGACGAGGCTCATGTCGGTCGGCGGAGAGGGATTCCATCCGCAGCCCATGCAGATTTCACCGGTGGGCGCCTCGGGGTGGTTGATGGAGACGATGGCGCCGAGAGCGCGAGCGCTGCGAAACATAGCATTGACGTTCGGGACCTGCGGCGTGCCAACGCGGTAGTCGATGAAGCGCGTGGTGCCCCATTCATTGGCGTGACCGTGAAAGGTGGTGAGCTCGCGGCCGGGAATCAGCAGAGTCTTATCGAAATACGGCTGAAGCTCGCGCTCGTCGTCATACTGTGAGGTGGCGTTGTGGTCGGTGATGGCGATGAAGTCGAGGCCACGGCGCACAGCGGCTTCAATAGTGAGGAACAGAGGGCAGGGGACTGGCTTGCCCGACTGGCTCGCGCAGCTGCCGTCGCTGTGAGCGTCGTGCATGTGCAGGTCGCCGCGATACCAGCCGGGATTCGGGTCGAGGGGCTGCTGAGTGAACGAGGAGTCGTCCAGAGCGGAGTTGAACCAGACCTCCGCACGATACGGTGATGGAGCGCCGGGGCGGATGTTTGGCACCGAGACGAGAATCTTCCATCGTCCCGCCGGGATCGCTCCGGGAAGATACGAGGGGGTGGCATCTGTGTCGCTCAGGGTGAAGTGGTCCTTGTTGCCGCCGCTCTGGCCGCGGAAGCGAAAGGGATCGGCAAGACCGAGGTCGAGCACGGTGTGCTGATCGTGGCCGAGATTGTGAAAGGTGATCGTAATGCGATGTGTGCCGGGTGGAACCATGAAAGGAATGGAGAAGTAGGTTTGCTTCTGCGAGGGGCGAACCGTTCCCTGGAGAACAAGATTCGGAGCAGAGGCCACCTGGGCTGAGGCGCAGACAAAGGAGAGAAGAAGGCTGAGAGACAGAACGTGCAGGATCCGCGGAGAAAATTTCATAGCTGTCTGCAGGGTAAGGC
>JBAUZR010000772.1:0-12817 GCA_049585375.1 Acidobacteriaceae bacterium | reverse complement strand
CCTCAAACCGCCGGCCAGTGGCTCGCGCACGTCGTGCTCGCCATCGTCGCCCTCTTTCTCATCTGGTGGATGTTCCGCGCCTTCGTGCTCTGAAGCACCCGCTACACTGCCCTCATGGACCACCGCTACCGCGTCGTCGACGTCTTCACGGAGCATCCCCTGGAGGGCAATGCCCTGGCCGTCTTCCCCGATGCCTCCCACATCGACGGCGCTCTCATGCCCAAAATCGCTCGAGAGCTGAACCTTTCGGAAACCGTCTTCGTGCTGCCGCCCGCCGATCCCGCCTGCGCGGCGCGCCTCCGCATCTTTACCCCGGCAAAAGAGCTGATCTTTGCCGGCCACCCGACTGTGGGCTCCGCCTTTGTCCTCCTCGACGAGGGCCTCGTCCCAGCCGGCACGGAGCGGTTCTCTCTCGAGGAGGGCGTTGGGCCCGTTCCCATCCGGGTTGAATCCGGCCCGCGCCCCCTCATCTGGCTGCGCACACCGCCCATCGAGTTCCGCCTCAGCTTCGATCCCGCGCTCTGCGCCAGGGCGCTCGGCCTCAAACCTGCCGACCTGCTCCCTGTTCAGCCGCAGCTCGTCACCGCCGGCAATCCCGCCGTCTTCATCGCGCTCAAAGACAAGGCTGCTGTCGATCGCTCGTGGCTCGATCTCTCCGGCTTGCAGGTGATCCGAGCCTCGCTCACTCCCGCCGAAGCCGACGCCTTCTTCGTATTCGTCTTCACGCCCACGCCGGAGGGCGCTTACTCCCGCATGTTCGCCCCGGAGCACGGCGTTGTCGAAGACCCCGCCACCGGCAGCGCCACTGGCCCCCTCGCCGCCTATATGATCCGCAACCGCCTAGTCTCCGGATCGCCGGGCACGCGCTTCATCAGCGAGCAGGGCACAAAGATGGGGCGTCGCAGCCTGCTCCACGTCCATATCCTCGGGCAGGACGGCAGGGAAGGCATCGAAGTCGGCGGCCACGTCGCGCCGCTCATCGATGCCACGCTGCGGTTGTAGTACGCAATGGCCCCGATCGCATGTGTTCCGGGGCCCAGCACCCTGTCCTCCATACCCTGTACCCTGTAGTTGCCGATGCCCGCCCTGCGCCATCTTTTCAGCGACCACGCGGATCATGTCCGCGCCAGGATCCTGAGTATTTATGCGCTTCTCGTGGTTTTCAACGGCGGCGCGTGGCTCTGGGCAGTCGCGGCCTTCCACCGCTACCCCGTTCTGCTCGGAACCGCCTTCCTCGCCTATTCCTTCGGCCTTCGCCACGCCGTGGACGCCGACCACATTGCCGCCATCGACAACGTCACCCGCAAGCTCATGCAGGAGGGCAAGCGTCCCGTTGCCGTCGGCTTCATGTTTTCGCTCGGCCACTCCACGGTTGTCATCCTGGGCGCCCTGCTCCTTGCTGCCGCCGCTCTGGGACTGCAGCAGCATATCGACCACTACCGCTCCATCGGCGGCCTCATCGGCACCAGCGTCTCGGCGCTCTTCCTGCTCGCCATCGGGCTGGTTAACCTCATCATCCTGCGCTCCGTTTACGTTACGTTCACGCGCGTCCGCCGCGGCGAGCCCTACGTCGACGAGGACTTTGACCTGCTCCTCAACAGCCGCGGCTTCCTGGCCCGCATCTTCCGCCCGGTCTTTGCCATGATCCGCCGCAGCTGGCACATGTATCCGCTCGGCTTTCTCTTCGGACTCGGCTTTGACACCGCCACCGAGATCGGCCTGCTCGGCCTCTCCGCCGCCGAAGCCTCCCGCGGCCTCTCGCTCTGGTCGATCCTCGTCTTCCCGGTGCTCTTCGCCGCGGGCATGTCGCTCATCGACACCACGGACAATATCCTCATGCTTGGCGCCTATGGCTGGGCCTATGTCAAGCCCATCCGCAAGCTTTACTACAACCTCACCATCACCTCTGTATCCGTGGTTGTGGCTTTTGTTGTAGGAGGCGTCGAAGCCCTCGGCCTGCTCGGCGGCCAGCTCCACCTGCAGGGCTCTTTCTGGGCACTGGTCAGCCGCCTCAACGACAACTTCGGCATGCTCGGCTACTGCATTGTCGGCATCTTCGCGTTAGCGTGGATCGTTTCCATCGCCATCTACAAGCTCCGCCGCTTCGAAGACCTCGAGCTCACCCCCGAAGCCTGAGCCAAAAGCAAAGGACCCCACCCGGCAAACTCTGCCAGATAAGGTCCCGCAGCCTGCAACCGGTTCCCTCTCTTAATCGCCCGAGCCGGCCTGCCGCACCGCGTGATTGATGGTGCGGACGAACTGCTCGGCAGCGCTCTCCGTTGTGTGCGCCTGACCATGCAGGATGTCCGCAAACGGCACCTCGCTCCCGTACAGGGCTTTGGTCGCTCCGTGGTCCTGATTCAGCTCGGCGCCCTGCAAGGTCGCGCCGATGTAGGCGCCCTTGGCCCGCGAGTAGCTGAGAATCGAAGCCTTCCAGCCGCCCGATCCCGATGCTTCGCGTCCCACCGGACCGGCGGCCGCGTCCACGCCCGCACCGACCTTGAAGTGTCCGGACTGCAGCGCCGCCATGCCCTCGTGGTTCATGATCATCATCACGTAGCCCTGCTCTTCGCCGCCGATCTGCGCGCCGAAGCTCGCACCGGACAGCTGGAATGGCGCCGGCGGGCTCCAGCGCCCATCGGCCATTTTGCAGGTGGCCACACCATCCCCATGCTGACCGCCGACCACAAAGCCGGCCTTCAGCATCTTCGGAATCACCGCCACGCACTTGGCATCCTTCAGCACAGCATCGGGAATGCCCTCACTGGACTGAGGCCCCGTCAGCTCATGCATGATCTGAGTCGCTTCATCCAGCTCGTTGTCTATTTTGTTCTGCGCGCTCGCGGCCAGCGTCATGCCTGCGGCAAGCAAACCGATTGTGCAAACTGCCAGTGACGTTCTCATACTCGTGCTCCCCTCCGTTTCCTGAGTTGCGGTACGTAATTGGCCGTAGATGGAAAAGAACGGATGGAAAAAGATGGCTCTGCGCCGGGTTGCCGGCCCGGATCCACCGGGAACGCGCCAACTCCCGCCACATAGGACACTCCGGCCCCTCCGCGGGTTGTCCCGCAGCCAGGTTCTGCGGGGCCCGAATAGCGCGCTTGCCTTGACCGGTGCTCGGCGCGGCCCAAGGGAGCGTCTATGCGGGCACCCGATTTTCCGCTGCCACCCGTGCGTACCAATCGCCGGAATCCTTTACCGTCCGCATCTGGTCCCGGAAGTCCACATACGTCAGCCCGTAGCGCTCCGAGTATCCATCCGCCCACTCGAAATTGTCCAGCAGGCTCCAGGCGTGGAACGCCCGCACCCGGGCCCCGTCGCGAACCGCGCGGGCCAGCTCCGTGAGCTCCGCCTGGAACCAGGCAATCCGCCGAACGTCTGGCACCCGGCCGCCCTGCTTCGCATACGGCGTGTCCAGATAGCTGCAGCCGCTCTCCGTGATCTCGATGATGGGGTGGTTGTACTCCCGCGAGATTCGCGTGACCAGGTCGTAGATGCCCTGCGGCCAGATCTCCAGTCCGGCATCGGTCAGCGGACCCTCGGTCGGCATCACCGCGTGAAACTGCGTATAAGGATCGCGCCCTCCCGCCGTGTCCTCTTCCGTCTCGGTCCCAAAGCTGCCGCTGGCCGCCGCAGGCTTCGCGCCGCCTGCATCCGATACGATCCGCCGCGTGTAGTAGTGGAAGCCGATCCAGTCCAGCGGCACCTGCATGATCTTGTCGTCGCCGGGACGAAAGCCCATCTCCTCATACGGCGTCGGCACCACAAACGCGTTGGGATAGCGCCCGTGCATCGCTGTCTCCAGAAAATACACGTTGTTCATCGCGTGGTAGCGCTCCGCCGCTGCCTTGTCCGCCTCGCTGTCGGTCTTTGGATACGCCGGCGCCATTCCGTAGGCGCTGCCCACTGTCGCCTTTGCCGATGCAGCCTTGATGGCGCGAAACCCCTCGCCCTGGGCCAGGTTCACCGTGTGCGCCGCCTTCAGAAAATCCGCGTACTTCGCCCGCCCCGGCGGAAACACGCCGACGCCGTAGCCCATCCACGTGAATGACCACGGCATGTTGAATGGAGCCCATACCGTGATGCGATCGCCCAGATGCTTCGTCAAAATGCCGCAATACTCGGCGTAGTAGCCCGCCAGATCCCGATTCGGCCACCCCCCGCGATCCTCCAGCCCCTGCGGCAGATCCCAGTGGTACAGCGTGCAGAACGGACGAATGCCCGCCTCCAGCAGCGCGTCCGCCAGCCGGCTGTAGTGGTCGAGGCCTTTCATGTTCGGAGCGCCCGTGCCCGTCGGCTGAATCCGCGGCCATGAAATCGAGAAGCGATAGCTCTTCAGGTGCATTTGCTGCAGAATGCCGATGTCTTCGCGATAGCGGTGGTACTGGTCGCACGCTACATTCGCCGTGGCCGCGCCTTTCACCTTGCCCTGCGTGTGGGTCCAGCGGTCCCAGATCGACTCGCCCTTGCCATCCTCATTCCACGCGCCTTCTACCTGAAACGCCGAAGTAGCAATCCCCCACAGGAAGCCGTCGGGGAAAGCGGCGCCGCCGCCTTCGCTCGCCGGTGCGGAGTTTACGATCGGTGACACCGTCGCCCGGAGATCTGCAGCGGCCAACCCACGTTCGCCCAGGACCGCGGCCCCCGCCGCGGCAACAGAACGATTCAGAAACTGGCGACGGTTCATCGTGTCCTCCTTCGCAGGCTGGACACTATAACACCGCGCACATGCGCCAGTAAAACGTTTGATCGATTCAATGGGCGATGGATGCGCTATGTTGCTTCACGCGATGATCGCCAGCACGTCCCCGGCGCTGACCGTATCGCCGACTGACACTCTCAGCTCGGCCACCTTCCCGGCTTTCGGCGACTTGAGTTCGTTCTGCATCTTCATCGCCTCGATCACCACCACGCCCTGATGCGCCTCAATTTGCGCGCCCCACTCCACGAGGATGCGCACAACACGCCCGGGCATCGACGCCTTCAGGGTCACCGGGCCGTCGCCGCCGCCGTGCCGCCGCCGCACCTTCAGCGACCGAGGATCTTCCACGCCGTATGCGATCCGCTCCGGGCCCACCAGGAGCGCGGGCTCCTCCCCGTGCGAATCGAGCACGATCCGATAGGACTGGCCGGCGATGAGCAGCGACAGAACGCCCGGCCGCAGGATGTGCGCGTCCGCTTCCACAACCTCCCCATCGACGCGGATCGTCCACTGCCCCGGAGCTTCGCCCGGCTCAATCTCAACTTCTCGGATCTGTCCCTGGACTTCGACCTGAAGCTTCATCCGCGATGGCTCTTCCAGACCCCGCCGCCGACCGCCTCGCCGCGAGCGGCGGTTTTCCACGCGCTGGCGTGCGAGCCGGAGCCGTTCAGCGCATGTCCGTTGGTCGGCTTCGCTACCTCGAACAGCGCTGCCGCGGCAATGGCCGGAATCGGGGCCGCTCCGTCCTCTTTTTCCGCCTGGGCAATCGGGTTCTCGGCCAGTAACCGGTCCAGATAGCCGGTGTCGATGCGCGCCGCGCGGAAATCGGGATCGCGCAGTATGCGGCGAAAAAGCCCCAGGTTGGTACGGATGCCGCCGATCACATATTCGTCGAGCGCGCGCAGCATCCGCGCAATTGCGATCTCCCGTGTGGGCGCGAAGGCGATCAGCTTCGACAGCATCGGATCGTAATCCATGGGCACGACCCAGCCTTCGTAGATGCCGCAGTCCTCGCGGATGCCGGGGCCGCCCGGCTGCAGCAGGCGAGTGATGCGTCCCGGCGACGGCATAAAGCCGTTGGCGGGATCCTCCGCATAGATGCGGCACTCAATGGCATGCCCGCGCAGGCGAATGTCTTCCTGCACGAAGGGCAGCGGCTCGCCCGCGGCGATGCGGATCTGCAGGTGCACCAGATCGTAGCCGGTGACCAGCTCCGTGACCGGGTGCTCGACCTGCAACCGCGTGTTCATTTCGAGGAAGTAGAAGTTCTGCTCGTCGTCTACAAGGAACTCGATGGTGCCAGCATTGGTGTATCCAGCCGACTGAGCCAGTCGCACCGCGGCCTCGCCCATACGGCGGCGCAGATCGTCGCCGACGACCGCGGAGGGCGCTTCTTCAATGACCTTCTGATGGCGCCGCTGCACCGAGCATTCGCGCTCACCCAGCGAGACGCAGTGGCCGTGCTCGTCGGCGAGCACCTGGATCTCGATATGGCGCGGGCGCTCGATCAGCTTCTCGAGGTAGACCTCACCGGAGCCAAAGGCGCGCTCCGCCTCGCTGCTGGCCGCGGCAAACGCAGAGGGCAGATCGTCGGGGCTGAAGACGGCGCGCATACCCTTGCCGCCGCCGCCCGCCGCGGCCTTCAGCATCACGGGGTATCCGACGGCAGCGGCAACGTCGAGCGCTTCCTGCGGAGATGCGAGACCGGTGACGCAGCCCGGTGTGCGGGGCATGCCAGCCTGATCGGCGGCCTGGCGCGCATTCGTCTTGGAGCCGAGCGTGCGCATGGCCGAAGAGGGCGGTCCGATGAATTTCACGCCGGCGTGCTCGCAGGCCTGGGCGAAGTCAGCGTTCTCGGACAGAAACCCGTAGCCGGGATGGATGGCGTCGGCGCCGGTTTGCCGGGCCAGCTCGAGGATCCGATTGCCAAGCAGGTAGGACTCAACAGCGGGAGCCGGTCCCAGGCGCCATGCCTCGTCAGCCTCGAGCACGTGCGGTGCGCCGCGATCGGCATCGGAGAAGACCGCCACGGTAGGGATTCCCAGTTCGCGGCAGGCCCGCAGGACGCGCAGGGCGATCTCGCCCCGGTTCGCAATGAGGATTTTGCGGAACACAACGATACAAGGTACAGAAAGTCGAGAGGCCGCGATAGGGAGAAAGAAAAAGCCCTCGCGGCTGGCGAGGGCTTTTGGCTGGGCCGGAGCGTGATTTACTTCATGACCACGCCACCAGCGGCTTTCTCATTGGCCTTTTCTTCATTGGCCTTGCGGGCGCCCATGGCCTTCTGCACCCAGTCCTGAGCCTGCGCGAGATCGGCCTTGCGAGCCGCATCGTCGCCGCAGTCGGTGTCGGCTTTGCGGCGATACAGGAGGTTCAGGTACTGCATGGCGTCGTCGTAGTTGGGGCGCAGACTGACCGCCTTCTGAAGGTAAGTCAGGCCGTCATTGACCAAATCGGTATTTTCGCCCTTGATGGTCTTGCAGACGTCCTTGGACATCTTCGGATTGCCCTGGCCGTCATCCTGCAGGCCGGAGGCCTGAAGCGCCTTGACTGCGTTCTTATAGGCCAGCGTCCAGTCGATGACGCCGATGGTGTACGCCGCCTCGGCATCCTTTGGGTCTGCCTGGAGGACTTTCATTTGCCACTGTTTGGCTGCGTCCCAGTTATTCAGGTCGAAGTTGAGTGCGGCGATCTGCTTCATGCTGGTGATGTCGTCAGGGTGCTCTTTCAAAACCTGCATGAAACCGTTGATAGCCATATCCGCCGTCTTTTGATTGTCCGGGGTATGGAGGTTCGGCACCACCTGCTGGGCGTACGCGGTGGCCAGATAAAGGCGGGTCATGGGATAGGTGGGGTCGAGGTTAACGGCGCGCTGAAAATGCTCGATGGCCTCTTCATACTTCGCCTGTTTATAAGCCTGCACTCCCTTGTTGAGCTGATCGCGGGCCTCCAGGCGCTTGCAGCCGGTTGCGGAGGCGACCACCAGGATCGTGGCCACGGCCAGCACCGGAATACGTGCGATTCGGTTCATGCTGTCTGTCTTCTCCTTCAGCTCGCCAGGAGCCTCAAAACCAGGCGCAAAAGCGTTGGTGAAAGCGATTGTAATCCGTTCGTGGTTTCAGGCAAGATCACCAACGTCTATCCGCGCGGGTGACCGACCTTCGCAGGCAGGAAACCGGTCTATTGGCCGGCCTCCATCTTGGGTGTAATCAGACCGATGTGATCCACGCCCACGGCGTGCCCGATATCGATGACGGAGGCGACGGCCTGAAAGTCCAGGTTCGGATCCCCCTTCACGAACATCACTTTCTCGGCTCGGGTGGAATAGATCGTGTTCAGCTCATTCTGCAAGTCAGTCTTGGCGAATGGCTTGTCGTTGATCATGTAGCTGGGATTGCCACCGGGGCCCGCCTGAATCTGGACCACAATCGTGCGGTCATTCTGCTGCTCCTGCTCAGGATGCTTGGGCGGCTGAGGCACCAGCGCATCCAGACCGCGCGGCGTGACCGGAACGATGACCATGAAGATGATCAGCAGCACCAGCAGCACATCGATCAGGGGCGTTACGTTCGGTTCGGCGTTGAGCGCGCCGCCACCGCCTAGGTTCATTGCCATAGTTCAGTTCCTCGCTTCTCCCACGCTTTGGTTCGCGTGTGTCGTGCTATTGACCGCCAGCGCTTGCCGGAGCCGTCGTGGTCGATGTCGGTTCCATCTGCTGTTCCGTCAGCATGCCCACTTCTTCGACGCCCGCGGTGCGGACAGCGTCGATGGCATCCATCACGGTGCCATAGTGTGCGCGCGCATCGGCGCGGAAGTAGACGATCTTGCTGGTCTTGTTTTCCAGATCATCCCGGACTTCCGAACCCAGGTTTGAGATGCTGGTCTGATTTTGCCCGAGGTAGACCCGGCTGTCGCGCGTGATGGCCACTACAACCGCATCTTCTTTGCTGGCGTCTTCCATCGGCGTAGCTGTCGCGCTGTGAGCCAGATCGACGTTCACCTTGTTGTTGAGCATGGGCGTGATGACCATAAAGATGATCAGCAGCACCAGCATGACGTCCACCATAGGGGTGACGTTGATATTGGCGTTTACCTTGGCGCCTTCGTTCCGTTTTGCCAGTGACATGGTCTGCTTTGCTCCGGTTCTCTCGGAATTCTCCCAGGTATCAGCGGCGATCAGGAGCCGGAAGAGGGACTCGCCGCCCCCTCCCGGCCAGAAAGATTCTCGCCACCGTTAAGCCCGGTCCGCGGACTGCCTTGCAACCGGGCGACCTGCGATTACCGGCGATTACTCTGCTTGATGAAGTAATCGATCAGTTCGCTGGAGGAGTTGTCCATCTCGACGTCGAACGCCTCCACGCGGTTGGTGAAATAGTTGAACAGCCACACTGCCGGGATGGCCACGAAGAGGCCGAAAGCCGTGGTGACCAGGGCTTCAGAAATACCGCCGGCGACGGCGCCGATACCCGGCGTCTTCTGGGTGGCGATTTCCTGGAAGGCCTTGAGAATGCCGGCGACCGTGCCGAACAGTCCGACGAAGGGAGCGGTGGAGCCGATGGTGGCCAGGCTGCCGAGTCCCCTCTTCAGTTTGGCGTGCACGATGGCCTCGGCCCGCTCCAGAGCGCGCTTGGACGATTCGATCTGCTCGACGCTGACGGCTCCGCCGCCGCCGTAGTTGCGGAACTCCTGCAGGCCGGCGGTCACGACTTCGGCCAGGTGCGACTTCTTGTTGCGGTCGGCCACTTTCACGGCTTCATCCAGCTTGCCCTCTTTCAGAGCGCCGGCCACCCGCGGTGCGAATTCACGGGACTGCTTGCGGGCTGCGTTGAAGTAGAGCCAGCGGTCGATCATGACGGCCAGGGACCAGATGGACATGATGAACAACACGAATACGACACCACGGGCGAGCCAGCCCATGTTGTTCCAGAGGTCGATGGGGCTGAATCCGACGGTCTGGCCTTCCTGAAAGAAGCCAAGAGAAGCCGGATTGGCGACGAGATTATGGATCTGAGCGAGAATCACTTGAATCTTTCCTCCTGAGGCGTTTGCTGCGGTAGGTGCCAAAGAGCGCTGACGGAATGCTTCTCCGCAAATGGACAGAGAAGCCGGAAAAGCAGGACGGCCGCTCTGAAATCCGGAGCGGCCAGCCAGAGCGGCAGATCAGCCGCCGAGACTAAAGACCACGTTAACCTGAGTTTCGACCTCCACGGGTTCTCCGTTCAGGAGGTACGGCTTGTATCTCCAGGAGCGGACGGCTTCCTGAGCTGCTGCCTGCAGCATGGGAGGACCGCTGATGACCCGCAGGTTTTCGATCGTTCCACCCTTGGAAATCGTTGCCTGCAGAACCACAGTTCCCTGAATTCTGGCAGCTTTGGCGATCGCCGGATACTGGGGCATCTCGCCGCCGATCCGGTTACCGGCCATGACGCCGGAGGAAACAGCAACCTTCTTGGGCGGGGCGGCCTTTACGGTCGGAGCCGGGCCCGTTCCCAGGCTGCCCAGGACGCCTCCCATCACGCCGCTGCCGGAACCCATCCCCTCCATGCCGGCCACTCCAGCGGACGGCGGAGGCGTCGCTTCTTCCTTCACAATCTTGATGTCATGCGGAATCTTCGGGACGGTGAGCTGGTTATTCAGCATCTCCGAAACGACCCGCTGCACGTGTACGGGCTGAGGCGGCGGAGGCGGTGGTGGCGGTGGCGGCGGCGGTGGCGCGACCAGCAGAGTGGCCATCATTGCCTTGGGGAGCGCTTCCGGATAGATGAGCGGATACAGGATCAGGGCAGCAAGCACCGAACTGTTCAGCAACAGGCCGACGATCGTATAGTACTTGCTCTTCGTCTTGATCTGGTGTCCGGACTCAAGCAGGATGTCTTCAAACATGGCCATGGCCTACCTCGGACCTTTCAGTAGTTGACACTTCCTATAGACACCGCGGGGTCCCCAAAATGTTCCTGGCGTTCTCACGCTGCGCCCGGTCTGCGGGCACAGAAAATCCGATCCGAATTTGCGGGGAGTTGTACAGCCTGGCAAGCCAGTTCCCGTTCTATACCACAACCCGAGGGGAGGATGCAGCCGCCGAGAGTCCGGATGGCCGGCCGGTCCTGATTAGGATGCCGATTTCCGGAACTCCGGACGAATGGGAGCATCATACCCTGGCTTTCTTCGCCGCGGGTAGCGCCGCGGTTTTCCCCCGGCGAGCGCGCCAGTCCTGGTAGGCCACCAGCATGGGGGCGGCAACGGCGATGGAAGAGTAGGTGCCGATGAGAATGCCGACCACCAGAGCGAACGAGAACGGGTGCAGCACCTGACCGCCGAAGACGAACAGCGACAGCACGGTCAGAATAGTGAGACCGGAGGTGAGTACGGTTCGGCTCAGGGTCTGATTGATGCTGCGGTTCACCAGATCCGAGAGCTTCTCCCGCCGGCTGAGGCGCAGGTTTTCGCGGATACGGTCGAAGACGACGATGGTGTCGTTCATCGAATAGCCGATCAGAGTGAGGATGGCGGCGATCACCGTGAGGGAGATCTCCATGTCCTTGAGGCTGAAGGCTCCCACCGTGATCAGGGTGTCGTGGAAGCAGGCAACCACAGCCGCTACGCCATAGATCAGCTCAAATCGGAACCAGAGGTACACGAGCATGCCGCCCAGCGAATAGAGGGTCGCCAACTCCGCCTGGTGCTGCAGCTGCTTGCCCACCTGCGCGCCGACGATTTCAACGCTGCGCACCGAGAAGCCGGAGAGGTAGGTGCCGTCCTGGAGCGCGGTCAGCACGGCGGGATCCACCACGCCGCGCAGATTGCCAATGGAGTCGATGACGCCGCTGTGATCGCTGTCGCGATATTGCAGCACGGCATTGGCCTGCGCCTCGTAGCGCGACTGAGCGTCCGGCGCGCTGCCCAGGTGTTCGGGATCCTTCTGCAGAAGCCAGTTGCTCAGAGCCTCGTGGCTGACGTTATCCAGGTCGATCTTGCCCTGGTCCCCGGCGCCCGAGGCAGCATAATACTGGCTCAGCGCGGCCACAATGGCGGCCCGTCCCTGGTCGAGGGCGGAGTCGCTGGTCGATCCGCGCGACAGGGTAACAAGCACCTCATTATTCCCGGCAGGGCCGTAGGTGGTGATGCGGGGATCCTTCAGGCCGCCCTCATTGGCAGCCGAGCGAATCCGGTCCACGTTGGGCCTTTCGGCAAACTTGACGCGGACGACGGTGCCGCCGCGAAAGTCGACATCCAGCGGCAGCCCGTGCCAGAAGAAGATGGAAAGCAGGCCGGCGACGCTGAAGATCAGGGAGAAGCCAAGGAAGTACCACTTCTTGCCGAGCCAGTCGATTCTTGGGTTATGAAACAGTTCCACGAAATCCGCCTATAGAAAAATCTCTCGAAAACTCACTGCTCAAATCGAGATCGGTTCGCCGTGCAGTTTGCGGCTGAGGTGAGCGTCGAAGATGACGCGGGAAACGTAAACCGCCGTAAACAAATTGGCGAGCAGACCGAAAGTGAGGGTTACGGCAAAGCCCTTGACCGGGCCTGTGCCGAAGATGAAGAGGATGGCCGCGGAAACGATTGTCGTCACGTGAGTATCGACGATGGTCGTCCATGCGTGGCCGAAACCCTGATCGACGGCCGCTGCCGGCGACTTGCCGGCTCGCAGCTCCTCGCGAATACGCTCGAAGATCAGCACGTTGGAGTCGACGCCCATACCGATGGTGAGGATCACGCCGGCGATCCCCGGCAGCGTGAGCGTTTCCTGGGTGAAGCCCATAAAGCCGAGCAGGATCACCAGGTTGAGGAAGAGGGCCAGATCGGCGTTAATGCCGGCGCCTTTGTAGTACACCAGCATGAATACCCAGACCGCGAGCATGCCGACGACGGAGGCGAGCACGCCCTGGTGGATGGAGTCCGCGCCCAGCGAGGGACCGATAGTCTGCTCCTGCAGAAAGGTCAGCGAAGCGGGCAGAGCGCCGGTACGGAGCAGCATGGAGAGATCCTTCACGCGCTGCTCGCTGATGCCACCGCCGGAAATATTGCCCTGATCGCGAATCTGACCCTTGATCACGGCCACTTCCTGCACCCGATTATCGAGGACGATGGCCATGTCCTTGCCGATGTTGGCCT
>JBAUZR010000771.1:0-2669 GCA_049585375.1 Acidobacteriaceae bacterium | reverse complement strand
CGCGCGGATCGAAGACGGCCCCGACTGACTCGACGGGCTGAACATTCAGCGAGCGCAGAGCCTCTTCCATCTGCTTCACAATCAGCTCTACCCCCGTCCGCAACTGGTCGGCCGACCCCGTTGACTTGAGAGCGAGCTGGAAATTGTCCAGCACGGGAAGAAACTGTTCAACCGCGTTGGCGACGGCATAGTCGCGGAACTCCGTCCGCTCTTTTGCTTCTCGCTTGCGTGCATTGTCGAATTCCGCCTGCAGGCGCGCCAGCCGGTCGAAGAGAAGGTCCCGTTCGACCTTCAGGCGATCGTATTCTTCCTGCGGGACAGTCGCGGTTTCCACCACCGCGAGCGGCTCGTTCGCTTCCTCGGTGCCGGTGGATTCAACGGTTCTGCCCATTCCTTCGTCTTCTGTCGCCGCCTGTCTGTCTGCTGCGGCGTTCTGCTTCTTTTCCACCATGATTCGACGCATACCTCTGACTCAATTCCGATTGCAGGAGTAATCACCTGCCGTCTGTTGTTCCGTTCAATGTCCGTCTGTTAGTGGGGCGGCTGGAAAAGCCTGGCCGACAGCTGGGCAATATACGACACCGCGTTGATGGTTTCCTGATACTGAATCCGCGTGGGGCCAATCACGGCAACCGTGCCGAGGTTTTCCGAACCCAGTCGTGCGGTGGTACCGATCAGAACAAAATCGCGAAGCTCCGGAATCGCCTCTTCGAGCCCAACAACAACCCGCACCGTGCGCTGCCGGGCATCCACATAGGCGTTCAGCAGCTCGATCAGGCGCTCCTTTGCTTCCAGGGCGTGCAGCATCGTCCGCAGGCGTTCGCGATCCGTTTCACCGCTCAGCAGATTGGCGACGCCTTCCATGAAAATGACGGGTGCAGCGGCGCCTTCGGCAGCCAGCGCTCCCTTCCGGCAGAGCTCTTCGAGGGAATGCATCAGCCGGTCGTATTCGCTGCGCTCCGCTTCGAGCCGCCGTGCGACTTCAGCGCGAATGCGCTCGACGGACCAGCCGTGAAAATTCTCATTCAGTAACCGGGCGGCGGTCTCAAGCTCCGCCATGGTCAGATCGTGGTCGAGCAGCAGCACGCGATCGAGCACCGTTCCTGCCTTCGTAATCAGCACCCCAAGCACCCGCCCAGCGGCCAGCCGGGAGAAATGGATGTGCTCCAGCGTATGCATCTCCTGGGTGGCGCCAAGGGCAACCCCCAAACCACTGGAGATCAGCGCCAGAACGTGTGAGGTTCGTTCGAGGTATTGCTCGCTGGTGCCGATGCCGGCAAAGCTCTCCTCGATCTGCTCTCGCCGTTCCGGAGCCAGAATCGCCACCTGAGGCACACTCAGGCGCTCCACATAGAAGCGAAACGCCTGGGGCGTAGGGACGCGGCCGGCGGAGGTGTGCGGCTGATCCAGCAGTCCGGCGTCCGCCAGGGAGGCCATGACGTTCCGGATGGTCGCAGAACTCATCCCTTCCTGATTGCCGAAATGGCGCGCCAAGGCCTGTGAGGCCACGGGTTCCCCGGTCGCGATATAGGTTTCCACAATCGCGGTCAAAACCATTCTTTCACGAGGACTTAGCCGCGGCTCAGCCGCCATAGGTGCCACCCGGACATCCGGAGAAGTCAAAGCTCTCCTTATTTGATTGTAGGTTTGCAAAAAAGGGGGGTCAAGAAACGGCAGGAAATCGCTCGGCGCCTCATGACGTGAAGCTCTCAGGGCCGAACAGCCGCGCCGGTCTGCGCTCAATATTCGCCAGTCACCCTGTTTTCCAGCGGCTCGCCGCGCAGATAGCGTCCCACCTGAGTTGCGGCGAACTGCATGGCGCGCCTCATAAACATCGGCGTCGAGCCGGCGATGTGCGGGGTGATGAGCAGGTTGGGCGCGCTCCACAGAGGATGCGCGTCCGGCAAAGGCTCGGGGTCCGTGACATCGATCGCGGCCTGGATGCGTCCCTCATGCAGCGCCGCCAACAGAGCATCCGTGTCGACCACAGGGCCGCGCGCCGCGTTCACCAGCAGTGCTCCCTGCTTCATTTTGGCGATCTGCGGTGCGCCCATCATGCCCGTGGTTTCACTCGTAAAGGGGACGATCAGGACCACAACATCCGCCGCAGGCAACAGGTCCATCAGTTTTTCCGCGCCATGGACGCCTTCCCGCGCCGTCCGGGCGATGCGCACAATCTCCACGCCGAACGGGAGCAGGCGCGCCTCAATCGCCCTCCCGATGTCGCCGTAACCCACAATGAGCACCTGACGGGCATGCAGCTCTTCGCACAAAACAGTCGGATATAGCTTTTCCTGCGAGGGATGAAGCGACCGATAGCGGTCTTCCCCCTCCTTGCGTCGCGACCAGACTCCTGCCTGCTGTACGTCTCGATACAACGGGAGATACTTCAGCGAGCTCAGAATCGCGGCGACGGTCCATTCCGCGGTCGGGATCGTATGCGCTCCGCGCGCGTCACACAGCACCACATCTTTCGGAATCAGGGACAAGATCCCGTCCACGCCCGCGACCGTGGCCTGGACGACCCGAACCCCGCGCAGCCACGGCCAAACCTGATGTGCCTGTTGCGTCCACGGCGGAGCAATCCAGAATTCGACTTCGAAAGGGCGGCTGGGCTGGAAAGGAATGACTTCCAGCGCGGCGTCCTTCGGAAACAGACGGTGCAGGTC
>JBAUZR010000770.1:0-1973 GCA_049585375.1 Acidobacteriaceae bacterium | reverse complement strand
TTCTGCTGGGCCCGCAGCGGCGCCGTCAGTGCAAGCGCAGCGCCGGCGATAAAGGCGATAAAGGCGATAAAGAAGAAGCGAATCCGGGCAATCTTCATAACGGGTTCGAGCATACCCCAAACTGCGTGGCCGAAACGAGTGCGGCGCAGCTCAGCCAATTTTGCGACTGCCCGCGATCCGAATATCCTTCCAGACCATCCAAAACGGCTTCAGATCTGCCGCGCCATGCCTGGCATAGAACGCGCGAGCCGCGCCATTGTCCGGCGCCACATTCACGCACACCCGTAAAGCCTCCTGCTCGACGAACCAAGCGGCCATCGCCGCCAACAAATTGCCGGCAATGCCGCGTCCCTGCTGCGCCCGCGCTACGTTGATCCACTCCAGCTCGCCCTGGCACTCGTGCCGCGTCGTCCGATGCCCCGCGACCAGTCCGACCACTACCCCGTTGGCCTCCGCCACGAAAACCGCGTGACCAGGCAATGCGTGCTGGGCGGCGATTCTTCCCGCGAGATAGGCCTCCACGCGGCTCTCCCAATAGTCTTGTGTCTCCCAGGCCTCCGCACGAATCTTCGCCATTGCCGGAATGTCGCGCGAGTCGGCGCGCCGGATCGCAACTACGCTCACTGCGGCACGTACCCCTCGCCGCGCAGCACCTTGCCCGGCAGTGCACCGGTCATCTTCCGGTCGGCGATCACTGGCACGCCGTTCACCAGCACCCACTCCATCCCCTGCGAGAGCTGGTTCGGATTCTCGTACGTCGCCAAATCGCGTATCGTCGTCGGATCGAAGATCACCACATCCGCAGCCATCCCCCGCTTCAGCACACCGCGATCCGTAAACCGCATCCGCTGCGCGGGCAGCGCCGTAAACTTGCGGATCGCATCCGGCAGAGTCAGCACATGCTCCTCGCGCACATATTTCCGCAGGATGCGCGGGAACGTGCCGTAAGCCCGCGGATGCGGATGCTCCTCGCCGAGCAAACCTTCCGGCGAAGTCCCCTGCGAGTCGTTGTCGATCGAGACCCACGGCTGTTTCAGCGCCAGCTCCACGTCCGGCTCGCTCATGCCGAAAACGGCGACGCTGGTGAAGGCGTTGTCCTTGATCAGGATGTCGCAGAGCGCGTCGATGGGGTCTTCGTGCCACATCGCCGCTACCTGCTTCAGAGTCTTGCCCTGCAGCGGCACCAGCGCTGGATTCTGCACCACAGCGATCTCAACCGCCTCGGGACCGGGGATCTCCTGCCACTCGTTGTCCCAGTCCCCATGCGGATCCAGCATGTCGTGACGAATCCGCGCACGTGTCGCCGGATCCTTCAGTCGCTGGATTAGCGCGGCATCGCCGCCGTCGTGCGCCCACGGCGGAATGAACGCCGAAAAGGTGTTGAACCAGGCCGTGTAGGCGTAGGTGTTGGCGCTGATGTCCACGCCCGAGGCGCGAGCCGCATCGATCTGCGCGACGATCTGCGGCATCTTGCCCCAATTGTTCTTGCCCGCCGTCTTCAGATGCCAGATCTCGACCGGAATATGCGCCTCGCGCCCGATGCGAATCGCCTCAGCGATGGCGGCCGGCTCGCCATCGCCCTCGCTGCGGATGTGCGAGGCGTAAATGCCGCCATACTGCGCCGCCACTTTGGCCAGCGCGATCAGCTCATCGGTCTTCGCGTAGGGTGCGGGCGCATACTGCAGCGCCGTCGACACGCCCACCGCTCCCCCCTGCATCGCCTGGCGAACGAGCGCCTCCATCTGCTCCAGCTGGGCGGGCGTCGGCTGCACGTCGGCATCGCCCAGCACCATGCGGCGCACGCTGGTGGCGCCTACATAGCTGGCCAGATTAATACCCATCCCCTGCTTTTCAATGCGTGCAAAATACTGACCCATCGTCCGCCAGTCAGGATTGACCTTCAGGTGGGCATAGCCGCCGCGATCGGCGGCGATCATTCGGTCGTTGATCGGCGCCACCGAGTCACCCTCCCC
>JBAUZR010000769.1:0-5537 GCA_049585375.1 Acidobacteriaceae bacterium | reverse complement strand
GGATACTTATCCGGATCATATAGGCGGTGGCACGTGGGTACACACCTTTTCTCCCTCGATTGTCAATGAGGCGCGCATCGGCTTCACGCGCATCCGTTGGGACAGCAACATTCCAAGCGATTCGACGGGTGCCTTTGGCCTCAATGGCAATTCCATCGTTGGTATTCCATCGGGTCCGCAGCAGTTTTCCGGATTTTCCTACCAGGGCATTGGCGCCTCGACTCTGACCGGCGTTGGCGTTCCTGGACAGGCCCAGATTCTGCGCGACAACACCTTCACCTACGGCGACAACCTGACCATTCAGCACGGGAAACATCTGTTGAGCACCGGTGTGCAGGTATTGCGCTACCAGCAGAATTTCTTCCTGATCGGCAACGGAGGGTCGCTCGGCACCTTCAACTTCAACGGTGATTTTACGGCGCTGCCTGGTGGGACTGGCTACGGGGGTGCGGACTTTGTACTGGACCGCGCGTCCGGCCAGCAGATCAGCTTGTCCAATGGCGCATTTGGGCAGCGGCAGTATCGCGTCGCGAGCTTTATTCAGGACGACTGGAAGATCGCTGACAAGCTAACGCTCAACCTCGGGATGCGTTACGAATACGACGAGCCGTACGCTGAAGTGAATAATAAGACGGCCAATGTTTTCCTGAACGGACCGCTGACGGGAACGGTGGAGTATGCAAAGCGAGTGCCGGCAGGTGCTCCGGCAGGGTCGATCGTGTGCAGCAACGCGGGTTGCTACCAACCTACCTATGACCAGTTCCAGCCTCGCTTTGGCTTTGCTTATCGGGTAAGTCCGCGGTTCGTCCTGCGCGGTGGATATGGCGCAACCAGTTTCCTTGAGGGGAATTCAAGCGGGGAGCGTCTTGTTAATAATCCTCCATTCGCGAATTCGTCTTCGCTGACCGCCGCCACGCCAACTGCGACAAGCGGTGGCGCTCCTTTCGCGGTGCAGAATGGATTCGCGATTAACAACGGCTCCATCGTGACCGCCGGCTTCACTGCTTATCCGCAACATATCCAGCCAGCATATCTGCACGAATTTAACCAGACTGCGGAATATGAACTGAATAACACCACTTCATTCCAGGTGGGCTACATCGGTGAGGTGGGACATCATCTCGTGGATTATTACAACGCCAATCAGCGCACACCGGCGCAGGCGGCGGCTGGCGCACCAGGACCTTTTGACAGCCTGGTCGGATCGGGCAACGCGCTCTTTACGATCGAGTCAGAAGCGTACTCCAGTTACAATGCATTACAGATGACACTCCGTCATCGGGTCAGCAGGGGCTTTGAGGCAACTGTCAATTACACCTATTCGCATTCGCTGACCGATAGTCAGGGGAACTTCGGTGGGTCCAACGTAGAAGGGCCAACTGCCACTCAAAACGGTTTGGACCTGGCCGGCGACTATGGTCCAAGCGATCAGGATATAAGGCACAATCTGTCAGCCAACGGCTCTTATCTGCTGCCATTCGGCCACGGACAGGCTTTTGGTCATAGCGCCAACCGCGCACTTGATGCGCTGATCGGCGGCTGGACTATTTCTTCGACGGCGATTGCCTACTCCGGCCTGCCGATTACGATCTTCGGTCCGAACAATTCCGGGACGAACACCTATTTTGGTGGATCGCGAGCGAATCAGTATCGCAGGCTCAGGATCGTGAACCGGAGTATTGGGCACTGGTTCGGTACAGATCCGTCTGCTGTTCCCTGCACCGGGGCTGACAATGGGACCTGCGCTTACGGGCCGGCTGCAGCGTTTACATATGGTTCGGCGTCGGTGGGCACACAGCGCGCGCCGGGTTTCGAGCAGATTGACAGCTCGTTGTTTAAGGATTTCCACATCATCGGGCGGAATGTCATTAACTTCCGGGTCGACACCTTCAACCTTTTCAACTTCGCCAGCTACGGTAATCCGGACAATAACGTCACCGACAACAACTTCGGGCAGATTACGAGTGCTCGCAGTGGGCCTCGGACCATCGAGTTTGCGGCACGGTACTCCTTCTAGGTTAGCTCGCAGTGTTCCTAATCGGCACGACTGACGTGGTCCTGTGACCGGGGGCCAGGGGGGTTCTGGTGTGTGGCAAGTCATGGGATCCGCAGGGGTTCCGGGAGGGCTGTTTTGGGCTGTGGCAAACCTATGGATTCAAGCCACTTGTAGATGGCCTTTTGACGGCGGGTGCGGGGGTTGATCGGGATCGCGGGGCGGCGGGCGCGGCGGTTGCGGCGGCTGTGGGTAAAGCAGTGGTCCTGTCCGCGTAGGGCGTGGGAGCGGCAGGGCTGGCCGGTTCGGGTGCGGTACGCGCAGGGTTGGGGAAGGAGCGGTTCGGGGTGGTGTCCGGCGCAAAAGATCTGGCCGGGGAGCGCGCGAATGGGGCATCGGCGTCCAGCATGAGTGGCGGTGCAGAGACGTGGCACGGGTTCTCCGGGAGCTGAGAAGCGGGCAGCTGGGAGGCGATCAACTAAAAGCCGGGCAGCTGAAAGGCGGTCAGCAGTTCGCTGGCAGCCAATGGAAAAGCCGCCTTGTGGCGGCTGTTTTTGGTATCTACCCCTCTATTTTTAGAATACCAAGTCCAGGTGGATTTGCTGCCACCGTTGGGCGGTTGTAAGTCCTGCGAAATGAAGTCTCATTACTTTGGGTAAGTGGTGGAAACTTGACAGGTACAGGACTGAGCCTCAAGGCAAAATGTGCCTCGCACGGACGTGGGTCTCTCGGCTTCCCACCCTCTCGCCAAAACAGGCGAGAGGGATGGGGCACCCAGGCGCGGGGCTCGGGAGTAACAGAAGGGCCGCCTTGCGGCGGAAATTGTTATGACTTGCCTGCCGAATCCGCCTTCTTGTGCTCCACAAAGGTATGTGCCTGATGACAGCTCACACACGTCTTGCCCTGCATGAATGAATCCGACTTCAGCTGCGCCACCTGATCGGCGTGACAGTTGGCGCATGTGCTTAAGGCCGGCATGCCCGCGAAGTCCTTTGCTGTTGTCTCGCCATGGCACACGGTGCATTCGACACCGTTGGCGGCATGGGGGCTGGCTTTCCATTGGTCATAGATCCCTTTGTGGCAGGTGGCACAGGTATCCCCGGCGGGAATCAGGCGATGGAAGATATGGGTGGCTTGCTCCTGCTGAGCCATGGCAGGCTGGACGGCAAGAGCCAAAGCAAGAAAGCCAAACAGGGTAAGACCGAACATGCGCGCACAGAAACGATTCAAGGGCAGACCTCCTAGGTACGGCCTTCAAGTATCGAACCGGCGATGGGTGCAATCAGTGATACGCATCACGTTTTAGCGAATGCGATCTGCGAGGCCTCTTACTAAAGGAATGTCCGCCGGTCGCCGGCGCAGGAGTGCAGGGATCGACTCTTATGACTGTGGGGTCCAGCGGATCTCCTCGTGCGGGGACAGGGTCACGATGGCGACGGGGCCGACGGGTCGGCTGCTTGTGGGGCTGCTGAGACGGTAGTGGTGCAGAGCCGAGCTGAGACCCGACAAGTCCACCTTGAAACGACGCGGCCGGGAGGAGAGATTGGTGAGCTCAAAGCCGCTCCTGCTCCAGACGTAACGCAGGGCGTATTCGGGCGTGTCGAAGGCTACGGCGCCGTAGCCGGTGAGACGCGGGGCAACGGAGACATCGGCGTCGGATGGGATGGAAAGACCCAGGTACTGATCGATCAGGACGGCTGCGAAGACGTTGGGATACTCGTAATACTTCTCAGCTCCGTGCGCATCTTTGCCGTCGATGTAATACACGTGATCCATGTCGTAGCGCTCGCTCATGAAGTAGCCGCTCTTTGCGGCTTCGGCGGCGACGGCACGGAGCTGATCGAAGAGGACCTGGTTCTGGTTCTGCGACTGACGAAAGGCAGCGTCCCAGTACCAGTAGCGTCCTGCGGCGCAGAGATCGTAGGGTCCGGCAATGCCGATTTCGGACCTGTCATAGGCGGCGATATCCGCGGCGACAAAGCTGGGGAAGCGCTCGAACTGCGCTGCGTTGTCATCGATCAGGCGCCGCACGGCTGCGGACTGGTCCGGGGTTGCATAGCCGAAGGTGACCGGCAGTTCATTGGCGAGCAGATGGAGGTGGTCGTGAGGCTTCCCATTGCGGTCCACCCAGTCCACGAAGCGCTGGTTCGCGGGGTTCCAGTAACCCATGGGGAGGGGTGCGATCAGCGCGGCGGCCATCTTCTTTGAAGCCGCGGCGTAGCGCGCCGACTGGGCAGGGCGCGCGAGCCGGATCTCCATCTTCGAAAGGAGAGTGAAAGCGTGGGCGGCAAAGGCCTGGGCCTGGGTGGTGCGTCCATCCTTGATGACCTGATCTTCGTAGTAGACATCCGACCAGAGGCGGCCGTACTGATCGGTATTGGCGAGAACCCAGCCGGCGGCATGTTCGAGGCTGGCGATGTTGGCGCGCAGCCAGGCCGTGTCTTTGGTGGATTCGTACCAGCGCCAGGCTTCTTCGATGACTTCGATATTGCCGGTGACGGGAAACATGGCGGCGTTCTCACGGCGGTCGAGACTGTCTCGGCGCACGTGATACTCGCGGCGGCCATCGGGCTGGACGGAGGTGGGGGCGCGGTAGAGATGCTCGGGGTCGTCGTTCATCAGGCGAAACTGCAGCTCGATCATGCGCCGGGCGATGTCGAGGTCGAGCGGTGAGCCGATGGCGAGGCGGCCTCTGATCTGGAACTCGTGATCGACGGCAGGATAGGAGCCTGCATAGGCGTGGACATTCAGGGTGCTGAGAACGTAACCGTCGCTGTACGGAAAGCGGGCGGCCATGGTTTTTTCGACGACGGAGGGGAGCATGGTGCCCCAGTAGAAGGCGGCGAGCGCGTCCTGCAGCTCGGGGCCTGCGGGAATCTGCAGCGAGAAACGATGCCCGAAGGGATCGCTGTGAGGCCGGGGTTCGGACTGCGCGAGGGTGGCGCTGGGCGCATTCAGGGTGACGGTGAGGCTGGAATCCGTCTCTTCGGCATGCATGGCGCCGCCGTTGAGCGCGAGATGCCAGGAGCGGTCTGCCGATGCGGGATCGATTGGGAGAACCCAGAGGGCCGAGTTGGCGTCGATGGAGGGGTTGGTTGTGCTGATGGGGAGGACCCACCACTGGTGGTCCTGGTTGCGGAGGCCGATCGCCTGAGAGGGGGCGAAGACGATGGTGATGGGTGAGCGCGGGTCTTTGGGCTGGAGGCGGAGTTCGCCGGCTGCGCGGGTGACGGTGGCGTTTTGGATGGACTGGAGGATTCCGTTGGAAGTTCTGAGAGCGGGGTCAGCCTGCGCGTGACCGTACGCGGCGATCGCGAGAAGGATCACGATTACGATTTGGCAGCGGATGGGACGAGGCAAGCGAAGGAATCCAGAAGCCGGATGGCCGAGAGGGATTCTACCATCGCCGATTGCGGGGACTTTTTAGAGCGAAGCGGGAGACGCCGGGGGCTGGGCGCTCCGGCGTTTCACTTCCCTGCTGATTTTCGCTGATCGAGGCGGCTCCCACCCTGTCGCGCAAAGTGCGCGCGACCAGGATGGGCAC
>JBAUZR010000768.1:0-8696 GCA_049585375.1 Acidobacteriaceae bacterium | reverse complement strand
GCTATGTTCTCTTCCGCGATCCGGCGCTGTGGGGGTGGTCAAAACTCTGGGGGTGGTTCGGATGGTGAGGTATGCGATGCAACATCGGACGGCGGCGCTTGGCGCGCTGAGTCTCCTGGCGGCGGTGCTCGGATGCAGCGGAGGCAACGGCGCAGCCGGCGAACCCACCGTCGCAGCGGCTACGGCGACACCCTCGACAGCTCCGGCGCCCACCCGTCAGCCAGACGCCCGGCCCGAGGACCTGGTCACCACCGGTCCCGTCATGATGGAGCAGCAGATTGACGTTGTCGCTTTGCGTGCGGGGGTTGTCACCAGCCTGGCCGCCGATGTCGATTCCGCCGTCAGCAAAGGGCAGACCATCGCTCAGCTGGATGACCGGCAGGTGACGGCCGATCGCGATGCCGCCCGCTTCAGGATGCAGAGTCTCGAGTCCGACTTGAAAAACTGGCAGGCGGAGGTGGATGTTCGCAAGACCGATCTCCAGCGAGCCCAAGCCATGCGCCAGGCCGGAATCAATACCCAGGAGGCGCTCGACCACGTCCGCTACGATCTGACTGCGACCGAGTACGAAGTCGATCGGCAGCGCGGTGAGATGCAGGCCGCCCAGGCCACCCTGCAGTCCCTTGATCTCGAGCTGCAAAAGACCCGGATCACGGCTCCCTTCGGCGGCGTTGTCTCTCAGCGATACGTGCGCCTTGGCCAGTACGTCAACATCGGCGACCGCCTCTTTCAGATCACCGGCAACTCGCCCATGGAGGTCCGCTTCACGCTGCCCGAGCGCGATATCCCGCTGATCCGCCGGGGCGAGCGCGTGATGGTTTCTCCAACCCCGGACTTTCGTGGGGCGGCATCCGCATCGGTCACTCATCTCAGCCCCGTCGTCGATCCGGGCAGCGGCACCATCGAAGTGACAGCTGTCCTCGCGAAGCGCATTCCTGGCCTGTTGCCGGGCATGGTCGCCAACATTCGAATCCCGCGCGCGCAATGAATCTCGCCGAAGCCCTGAACGCCGCGCTGCCGGATCTGCCGGCCCGCCGCGCGCGCGCCGGCTACCCGAAGCTCGACCCCGCCACCATTCATCCTGAAAATATCGAGGACGGGGAGCCCGTCATCGTCATCATCGTCCGCGGGCGAGAGCTGATCTATCGCCTTCCCCCCGAGCAGTGGCGCCTGGTCGAGCTGTTCGACGGAAACCGCTCGTGGGAAGAGGTCGCTGATCTATACGCCGAGCTCTATGGCGTGAGCTACGACCCGGAGGACGTCCGCGAATTCACCAGCACCCTCGATGCCGTCAACTTCTGGTACCAGACGCCGCTGGAGAGAAACATCGCCTTGCAGCAGAAGCTCGAAGCCGGGCGCCATCAGCACGCTCACAAGAAATCGAAATTCGGCGATGTCGCCCACATGCAGTTTTCAGCATGGGACCCGAACCGCTACTTCGACCGCATCTATCCGTGGCTGCGCTGGATCTACACGCCCTGGTTCACCGGCCTCTGTCTTGCCCTCTTCACGTTCATGACCTTTGTCTTCATCACCAACTGGGGCCAGATCGGCCACGATACCCTGCAGTTCTACAGCTTCACGCAGAAAACCGCCGGCGATCTCGCCGAGTTCTGGATCCTCTTTCTCATCCTTGGCTACTTCCATGAGTCGGCCCACGGCCTCACCTGCAAACACTACGGCGGCCAGGTCCACGCCATGGGCTTTCACCTCATCTATCTCACCCCCGCCTTCTTTGTTGACGTAAGCGAGGCCTGGGTCTGGGCCACTCGCTGGCAGCGGTTCATCACCATCCTCGCCGGCATCTGGGTGGAGATGATTTTCTGCGGGGTCGCCACCATTGTGTGGTGGGGCACGCCGCCCGGCAGCGGCGCCCACGATCTCGCATACAAGATCATGCTCATCACCGGAGTGGTTGTTGTGGTGGTGAACATGAACCCGCTCATCAAGCTCGACGGCTACTACGCCTTTTCCGAAATCCTCGGCTTTGCCGACATTAAAGAGAAGTCCACGGCCTATCTCTCCGGTCTGCTGCGAAAGAAGATCTTCCGCTTACCCGTTGAGGTCGACTATGTACCGAAGCGTCGACGCGCCGGATTCATCCTCTATGCCATCTGCTCGGGCCTCTACAGCTACATTCTGCTGTTCACCGTGATCCGCTTCTGCGACAACGTCTTCTCCAAATACAGCCCCCAATGGGGATTTGTCCCGGCGCTCGCTCTGGCGCTCCTCATCTTTCGCTCCCGCCTCAAAACTATGTGGAGGTTCATGCGCACCGTGGCTCTCGATAAACGCGATCGCGTCCGCTCCTGGTTCACTCCCTGGCGTACGGCTGCCGTCCTCGGGGCACTCCTTCTCGTCCTGTTCGTGCCTGTCTGGCATCAGACCGTCACCGCGCGCTTTCTGCTGGAACCGATCCGCTTCGCCGTAGTGCGCAGTACAGTGCCCGGGCGCGTCACGGCCGTGCTCGTCCACGAGGGCGAGTCGGTGCGTGCCGGGGACACATTGCTGCGTATGGCCAGCGCCCCCGTCGATTCCGCCCGCGCCGGCGCCGGCGAAGATGCCGCCCTCACCGGCCTCGAGCGCGTCCAGGCCCAGCTCACCTACGCCGATGTCGGGTCCGCCCTCCAGCAGAACGCCCGCGCCCGGTCGCAACAGGCGGTCGTTCTCGATCAGGCCACCCAGCTCACGCCCCTCGCACCCATCGACGGTGTGATCGCCGCCCCCCGCCTTCGCGACCTGGTCGGCGCGTATCTGCCGGCTGGAGCCACCATTACGCAGATCGACGATCTTCGCGGCATGCGCGCCCGCATCTTCGTGCCCGACTATGCGATCGGACGGGTTCGCCCTGGAGTTCCGGTGAGCCTGCTGGTTGACGGGAGCTTCCGCCCCCGCTCATCTGTTGTTGCCGACCTGCAGCCGGTTGCCGGTGAGCTGCCTCCCGCGGTCGAGAGCATCAAGGAGATCAAAGGCGGAGCGCTCCTCGAGTACTACGCAGTCGAAGCCGTCATTGCCAATAACGGATCGCTGCACGCCGGCATGACCGGAACCGCTCGCATCTCTGTCCGCCGCACCAGCCTCGCCGGCAGCGTCGCACGCGAGCTCCGGGACTTCCTGGAGCGCAAGCTCTGGTAAAGCGCCCAAATGCGAAGAGGAAGAGCCGGAGCTCTTCCTCTTCCTTATTCACACTGAGATCCCTGGCAGCAGACTCTCCGGCGCCTAACAGGGCTTGGGGAGGGCTTTTTCTTAGAAGAACTTCTTCGACGTCAGACCGGCCTTGGAGGTCAGCCCAGCTTTCGAGGTCAGGCCAGCTTTGGACGTCAAACCAGCCTTCGAGGTCAACCCCGCCTTCGACGTCAAACCCGCCTTCGATGTCAGACCAGCCTTTGAGGTCAACCCGGCCTTCGAGGTCAAGCCCGCTTTGGACGTCAAGCCGGCCTTCGAGGTCAAACCAGCCTTCGACGTCAGCCCAGCCTTGGAAACCAGGTTCCTCGACAGAGCCACATTCGCGGCGCTCTTCGCCATCTGGATGTTGGCCGTCACGCTGGCGGGGGCTTCGGGGGCAGCTTTGCGGGAGCTCAGGTTGCCGATCAACGACTTTTTCTGGATAGCCATTTCGATGTTCTCCTCAATCTCGCTTTTTCTGCTTCCTGGATCGCTCCAGTTCGCTTGCACCCTGACCTATTGCGATTTGATTGCCAAACTCGAAAATGACGCCAAATTGCCCTAAAGTCTTCGAAATCGACATATCCAGCCTTGTTTTTAGCGGAAAAGCCCCATTGAGAGGGCCGCATGGGTCAAAATTTAACCCCATATGGGGTCAAATTCTAACCCCTCCCCTCACTCGCGAACTACAAATCAGATGCCGTGCTTGCGGCAGAGATACTTCATCTTCTGGATCGGAATGTGCAGCAGCCCCGCCGCTCCCCGCTTGCTCCCGGCCAGGCGGATCGCCGCCTGCAGGTACGCCAGCTCGATCCGGATCAGCTCATCATCCAGATCCACCCCCTCCGCGGGAATCAGCCGGTGATCGGTGCTCGCCGCGCTCTCCACAATCACCTTTTCCGGAAGGTGTCCGACCTCGATGACCTCTCCATCCACCATGATCGCCAGCCGCTGGGTCAGGTTTTCCAGCTCGCGGACATTCCCAGGCCAGCTGCTGGTCTCCAATACCTGCATGGCCTCCGGCGAAAACCGCTTCAGCGGCACATCGCTCGCGGTGCAGTACATCCTCATATAGTGGTCCAGCAGCAGAGGTATATCCCCTGCGCGCTCCCGCAGCGGCGGCAGGGAAATGGGCACCACGCAAATCCGGTAATACAGGTCTTCGCGGAACTGCCCCTTCCTGACCATCCCCTCCAAATCGTCGTTGGTCGCGGTAATCAGCCGGAAGTCGATTTTTCGCGGCGTCTTGCCCCCGATCCGCTGCACCGACCGCTCCTGCAGCACGCGCAGCAGCTTGCTCTGCAACGCCAGCCCCAGGGATCCGATCTCATCCAAAAAGAGCGTCCCTCCGTCAGCCAGTTCCACCTGCCCCGGCTGCGTCGCGTGGGCGCCGGTGAACGATCCCTTCTCGTGTCCGAACAGTTCCGACTCCATCAGCGTCTCCGGCAGCGCCGCGCAGTTAACGCCGATCAATGGCCCGTCCCGCCGCGGACTGAGCGACACAATGGCCCGCGCCGCCAGTTCCTTGCCCGTTCCGCTCTCGCCGCGCAGCATCACCGTGGTGTTGCTCGGGGCCACCCGCCGCACAGCCTCGTACACACGCTGCATCGCCTCGCTGCCGCCAATCATGCCGCCGAAGGAGATCTTCTGCGCAATCTCCTCCAGCAGTTCCTCCGCCTGCCGCTCGCGGCGCCGCTCCTGTCCGGCCTCCAGCAGGTACTCCCGCAGCTCGGCAAAATCGACGGGAGCCAGCAGGAACTCGTCGCCCCCGGCTTTCTTCGTACGGGCGCGCGCATTCCGCAGTGGCGTCCGCGAAATCACGATCAGCAGGCTGTGCGGCGCGGCCGCCCGCACCGATTCCACCCAGACAAAGACGTCCTGGCCATCCGGCACGACGGTGTCCAGGTCGAGCACCACAATTTCCGGCGCATGCTCCTCCAGGCCGCGGAACAGAGCTTCCGCATCCGGCGCCAGATTGACAAAAAAAGCCGAAGCCAGCTCCTGGCCGATGTCCGGCAGCGCCGCCTCATCGCAGGTGGCTACGACCAGCCGAAGCCGCTCGTAGTGGCCCGAAGGGGCCGCGGATTCCGCCATGCAGAGTCCTCACTCAGGAGACTTGTTCTGCCGTTTATACACCAGGTCCGGTTTCTCCCTGGTGGCCCGGCCCTGGGTCGCCGAACCGCCTCGCACAACCAACAGCGATCCGTTCCTTCTGTACGACAGTAACCGCCCCGCCCCATGGGCCATGTACCCATTTGCCATACCGCAAACGCCCCGTTTGGTCAGGTACTCTTAACCCGAACCTGCTATTGATGGATCATCGTGCCAGCGTAATATGAACAAAACGCGAACAGCAGGGGAGTTTTCCGGCGGCTGCAGTCTCTGATTTCGCTCCCGGACCCTGGACAGCAAACAGGCTCGGGTCGGTCGTTCCGAGGGAGCAACCCGAGTTCGCAGAATCAGATGCGCAAGCTTGCCGGGAGTAGCCGCAGCGCGACCTCGGCGAGCCAACAGGTCTGCGGCCCGAAAGTGCCCAGACCAGCGAGCCGTCAGGCCCCATTCTGGCGCATTCGCTGGTCAGCATCCGGATCGACAGCCGCAGTATTTCCCAGGAAGGGCCCTATATTACGATGAACGACTCCCCGGTCGGCGGGATCGCAGAACTCAGGCTCAGCCCGCGTGAGGCTGGAGCTCGGAACGGCCGAAAGGACGCCGGCTCCGCCACCCTGAACAACAGAACCTGTGCGCCCTTCCTCGCCAGGTTCCCTTCGTGGAGAGCGTCGATTGTCAGAGCCACTGTTTAGCATCGTAATCGCCTGCTTTAACCACGAAGGGTTCATCCGGGAGGCCGTTCAGTCTGCCTTGTCGCAGGATTTCCCCGGCAAAGAAGTCATCGTCGTCGACGATGGCTCCCGAGACGGCACGCCGGACGTTCTCAGAACGTTTGGCGCCGCTATCACCTTCGCGCGATTCCCCGTGAATCGTGGAGCGGGAGCCGCCCGCAATCATGGCGCCTCGCTGGCAAGAGGAAAATACCTGGTCTTCCTCGACGGAGACGACGCCCTCCTGCCGCACACGCTGAACGTCTATGCGCAACTCGTCACCGCCCGTCATCCCACCCTTCTTCTCGGGCGCTCAGCTCAGTGCTATGGACAGCTGCCCGCCCCTCCCGCCGATCCTCCACAGGAAGTCCGGTTCGTTGAATACGCGGACTTCTTCGCCAAAGACAGACCCTGGGTCTACAACACCAGTTCTCTGGTCGTCGAGCGCGCTCCCTTCCTCGCCGTCGGCGGCTGGTCCGAGGACATCTTCTACCAGGACATCCAGGACCTCCTGAACAAGCTGGGCGTGGCCAGCCCCACCCTTCTTGTGCTCGAGCCCGATACCGTGTGGTATCGCATGCACACCACCAATGCCGTTCGCCGGGTCCAGCCTTTTATTGACGGCATCTACACCCTCCTCCGGAAGGCGAAAAACGGCGTCTATCCCGGGGACCGTAAACAACAGATCCGGCGAACCATCTGGTTTGGTGGTCTGATCTTCTACTGGATGAAAGAAGCCCTCAGCACCGGGTTCTATCGGGAAGGATTCGCCCTGATGGCCGCCAAATGGTGGATGATCCTTCTGGCGGCTCTCCGCCGCGCCGGCATCCGCGTCACCGGAAGAAACCCGGTTGAAACTCTGTCATTGAAGGAAACCCGGGCAGTCCAGACGACCTGAAACGACCCAGGCTGCTTTTCGCCTTCCACCGGTCAAATGAACGCGGAGAACGATTCAGTCCAGCCGTGTTCTCGTTCCGCCGCTGCTCGGCCCGCGTGCCCTCCGCTGCTTCTATTTCACTAATTCCCGCATAGCTGCGTCATCCAGCGGCTGCACAGGCGCAAACGTTGTCTTCACCTGGTAAGGGCCAGGATCGGCCTTCTGGATGGCGACCGCCAGCTCCGTCAAATGCAATGCGAAATCCGGCGTCAGCGTGGGTTGGCGCCGCTGGTCGATCGCCCGCACCAGATCGACAACGCCGCGCGCGTAAACCATCCGATAACGCGCATAGCGCTCTTTCAGCTTCGTCTTCACTACCGATGGATACAGGCGCGGACGCTTGCCGACCAGGCTCTTGATGATGGGGTGTTCCTGCGCGATCAAATAACGCGAAGCCCGGTAGCGGAACGAAGTGTACCGATCCAGATAGATCGGGGACCTGTAGTTCCAGGGTTCGTTGACCGTCAGCGTTCCCGTGTCGCCCACCAGTTTAAGCACATGCTCATAGGGAGCCACCAGGCTGCAGGTCAGCCGAGCTACCACTCCGGATGCAAACGTGATGCACGATACCGAAAAGTCCGGCGTCGTCAGGGTCAGGCGCTCCTCGGGCGAGATGGGTCGATCTGGCCAGACCACTGCCGAAAACGGTGTGATCGTCTTGGCCGGTCCGAAGAAGGCCATCAGCAGGCTCAGATGATAGCCCGCGTGCTCCACCGTCACGCCCACCCGGAATTCCTCCCCATAATCGTAGGGAGCGCCGCTGTCCGCTCGCCAGTTATGGGAATCCGCCATATGGAAAGGACCGTCATTGAGCTCGGCCAGAGCCAGATGCACTGTGCCAATCTCGTTCTTCTGCAGAGCCCGCCACATCGTCTGGGCCGACTCCGACAGCAGATTGCAGGGCGCCATCGACAAACCGAGACCTTTGGCTTTCGCCAGATCCACCAGTTCCCGAGCCTGTTCAAACTCCAATGCCAGAGGCTTCTCGCTGTACACATGCTTGCCGGCCTCGAGAGCAGCCTTCGATACCTCATAGTGACTGCTCGAACTGGTCAGATTCAGGATCATCTCAATCCCGGGATCGGCCAGCATCTCTGCCAGATCCTTGTAGTGCTTCATCTTGAACCAGGAGCAGTATCCCGCGCCCCGTTCCACAACCCTGTCCGTCGCGCCGACGAGTTGCAGCTCAGGGAAGCGTGACAGGCTGATCATGTAGTGGTCGGCGGTAAATCCACACCCGACTATCCCGATGCGCATCGCTTTCGCCATCAATGGCTCCCGTTATCTGTCGCTGAAGTGTCGAACAGCCCCGCCAAGCGGCTGTCTCCGAGGTGGATAGCAGGAGATTACCTTCGCGGATGCCCGCGTGCTATGACGGTCGTGCACCGGAACCACGACGCGGTCCGGGGATCGAAGGGTTGAATTTCGTGGTCGAGTATAGCTTGCCCTTCCTGCGGCGCATCCTGTGGAAAAATCCAGTCCATGCAGTCCGGTGACTCCGAATCATCGTAATCGAAGGACCAGGTCTTCATCGTTCTCAGCTTGACGACAATTCGGGCTGGCATTCCGTTGGCATCCTCAAAACAGAGTCTGCCCTGAGCACGCTGTCTGCACCATCCCGAATTTGTCACCCAGGCCGGTTACCGTGGGTCCGTTTCCGGTTCCTCGACCCGCGCGCCGGTCGGTGATATTTTGTTCGAGATGAGGATTAAATCGGAATGACGAAGACATCCGATCGGTTCGATCTCAGCGGCCGTGTCGCTCTCGTGATC
>JBAUZR010000767.1:0-13591 GCA_049585375.1 Acidobacteriaceae bacterium | reverse complement strand
ATACCGTCTCGCTGCCACCGCCGGCACTCATCGCATAGCTGCTCCCGTCGCTTCCGGCGATGGTCACACTTTGCGCGTTGCTCGCCGTCACCGTCAGCACGGCTGATGTTCCCGCCGCTATCGAGCTCGGGTTCGCCGCGATGCTCACTGTGGTCTGCGACGCCAGGTTCTTGCTGTTGTTGCCATCGGCCGAAGTCGACCCGCAACCGGCAATGATCAGGAGGAGGACAACAAGACCAGAGATCTTCCAGATCCTGTCCATACGGCGAAAGATCAAATCTGCCTCAGCGTACAAACCGTTGCACCACTTTCCTGGGCGGCAGAAATTTACGCAAAATTGACTCAGAAGCAACAATTCCCGTCATTGGTTGTCCGCTGGCGGAATTTGACGCGCACCCCGAATTTTCCCGTGCAACCGGGTCGGGCCCTCCGAATTCTGCCCATCGGCCCCTCTCCCTGTCGCGGCCGCCTTCAATCCGCTACACTGGCCCGCATCCCCCTGACCGCGCTCCCAGGAGAATCACCTTTCCATGCCCGATACTCTGCCCCTGCAAATCGGCCTGCTCAAAAAAACCGAAGTCGACGAAGCTCATCGCATCATGAAGCTCGCCTTCGGCACCTTCCTCGGCCTGCCCGACCCCATGGCATTCATGGGCGACCGCAACTTCATCCTGCCCCGCTCCCGCGCCCGCAACACCCGCCTCATCGCCGCGCGCCAGAACGGCCGCCTCATCGGCCTCAACGTCCTTACCCGCTGGGGCTCCTTCGGGTTCTTCGGCCCGCTCGTCGTCCTCCCCGAGTTTTGGGGCAAGCAAGTCGCCCAGCGCCTTCTGGAAGAGACTACCCGGACCTTCGATCGCTGGGGCGTCCGCCACTCCGGCCTCTTCACCTTCGCCCACAGCTCCAAACACGTCGGCCTCTACATCAAAGCCGGCTACTGGCCGCGCAATCTCACCGCCCTGATGTCTCGCAAATTCGACGGCCCCGCGGAGCCTCTGCCCGCCGAGCCCACGCTCCTCACCGCCCTGCCGCGAGCCGAGCGTCAGGAAATCATCGCCGCCTGCCGGCGCCTCACCAACAGCATCGATCGCGGACTCGACCTCACCGGCGAGATCGAATCGATCCTGCGCCAGCGCACCGGCGACGTCATCCTGGTGCAGAATCGCAGCCGCCTCGACGCCTTCGCCCTCTGCGCCACCGGCCCCGGCTCAGAAGGCGGCGAACAGACCGGCTACCTCAAATTCGCAGCCGCACGCCCCGGCCCCGAAGCCGGCCACCACTTCGACCGCCTCCTTGCCGCCTGCGATGCCTTTGCCCGCCCCCGCGGCCTCACCCTCGAAGCTGGCTGCAACATGGCGCGCGAGGACGCCTTCCGCCGCATGCGCGCGCACGGCTACCGCCCCATGACCCAGGGCATCGCCATGCATCGGCCCAATCTCCCCGGCTTTAATCGCGAAGACGCTTACGTCATCGACGACTGGCGCTGACCCGCCCTAAGGCAGATTCCGCCTCAATGCGGATCCCGCCATCACTGCGGATTTGAAGTCGGCGGCGTCTGCGGGGCAGTCCCCTGCGGCTGCGGCGTCCCCGGTGGCGTCTGCGGCTTCGCCTCAGGGTTCTCCCCCGTCGGCGGATGCACCCCTCCGGCAGGCGGCTGCTGTCCCGGCGCGACCGGCTGCGGAGGCGGCGTGTCGCTCTGGCTCAGCACCTCAACGTCAAAAATCAGCTCCGCCTTCGGAGGAATCACCGGCGGCCGCCCCATCTCGCCATACGCCAGCTGATAAGGAACAAACAGCCGCCGCTTCCCCCCGATCCGCATCCCTTCGAAGCCCGTATCCCAGCCCGGAATCACCCGGTGCGCTCCGTAGGGAAAGGTAAACGGCTCGCCGTGGTCGTACGACGAGTCGAACTTCGTCCCATCGGTCAGATAACCGGTGTACTGCACCGTCGTCCATTTACGCGGTTCCACCGGCACGCCCGTCCCCGCCTTGAGATCGAGGTAGGTCAGCGCGTACTCCATCTTCGGGCAGCCCAGCCCGGCCGGAGCCGGAGGGATCTTCGCCGAAAGTTCAGGCTGCGGTACAGCGCAGTGGGCCACCGGCGCTGCGGCACGATGAGGTGGTGGCGGCGGAGCCTTGGGAGCCAGCTGCGCCATCGCGGGCCAGCCCGCCAGGGTCGCAACAAAAATAAAAGCGAAACAACGTGGGTTCGTCATTCCTCTCCAGTGTATGCAAAGTGACCGGCGACCGAGGCCCTCCAGCGAGAGTAGAATCCCCGCCACGCCCCAGGGAGGGGCTGCACGATGCGCATGATGCTCCACGTGGTCATCCCCGTGAAGACCGGCAACGCGGCCGTCCGGGAAGGCAAACTCGGTCCCACAATACAGAAAATCCTGGGCGACCTGAAACCCGAAGCCGCCTACTTTACCGAGTGCAATGGCAATCGCAGCGGTTACATCTTCTTCGACATGAAGGACAGCGCCGAGCTGCCAAAAATCGCCGAACCCTGGTTCCTCGCCTTCAACGCCACCCTCACCGTTCGCCCTGCCATGACCCCGCAGGATCTCTCCGGACCTGCCGGCGCCGCCATCGACCAGGTAGCCAAAGGCTATCCAAAAACCTTCGGCTCATAACCGCCCAGGCCCGCCTCCCCCAGCTCTGTTCAGGTCAGCTCTTCGAAGATGTGCCCCATCTTCTCCTGCTTCACCCGGAGATAATGCTCGAAGCTGTCCTGCGTCGGTACTTCGGCGGAGACGCGTTCGGCGACATGCACCCCTGCCGACTCCAGAGCCGCCACTTTGTCTGGATTGTTCGTCATCAGCCGCACCGACCGCACACCCAGCTGCCGCAGAATCTCCGCCGGCAGTTCGAATTCCCGGCAGTCAGCCTTGAATCCCAGCTGCAGATTGGCCTCCACCGTATCCAGCCCCTGATCCTGCAGCTCGTACGCGCGCAGCTTCGCCATCAGCCCGATCCCGCGCCCCTCCTGCTGTTCATAGATCAGGATCCCCGCTCCTGCTTCGGCAATCTTCCGCAGCGCCAGCTCCAGCTGCAGACGGCAGTCGCACCGCAGCGAGTGGAAAACGTCTCCGGTCAGGCATTGAGAGTGGATCCGCACCAGCGGCGGCTGAGCCTCCAGATCGCCCATCACCAGCGCCACGGCCTCTTCCTTCTCAGCCGCTGGGCCACACGGCCTTCCGTCCGCCTCGGAATACACTCCTTCGAAGCCCAGTATGCGGAAATGCCCCCACCGCGTGGGGAAATCCGCATCTGCAACTTTCCTGACTGAGGCGATAGCCATAACTTGATTATAAGGATGCGCCCACCCGACCCCCGGACTCACCCAACCCGCTCGCCGCATTTCAGCTGACTGCCTCTCAGCTGTCCGCTATACGCTGTCCGCTATCCGCTATACGCTAGTCTCGTGCTCGAACCGCACATCATCCTCATCACCCTGCTCATCAAGCTGGGTGTGGCGGCAGCCGTTTCCTCGGCGCTGGCCCGCTCCCGCGTCTTTCAGAGCCTGCTCTTTTGCGACGACCGCACTGCCAGCCAGACGCTCGGCCTGCTCGCCTTCATCTGCATTCCTCTCGGTCTCGGCGTCTGGGTGCGCGTCACCGTTCCCAACTTCTACGCCGCCGATATCTCCTTCGAAACCACCATCCTTCTCGGCATCCTCGTCGGTCCCGGCGCCGCTCTCATCGGAGCTTCCGTCCTCTCCCTGCCCGCCATCCTGCACCGCGAATACCTCTCTCTGCCCTTCCTGGTCGCCGTCGCCATCACCGCCGGCATCTACGGCCGCTTTGTCGAGAAGGAAGAAGTCTGGTCCTTTTCCCCCTTCGTCGACCTCAGCCTCTACCGCTGGGTCCGCCGCACCCTCCGGCGCCCCCGCATCGACCGCCAGATTCTCCTCCTCCTCCTCATCATCGCCATGGAGGTCCTCCGCGAGTGGATCCACCGCCTCTATCCTGCGCGCCTCTTCGCCCTCTACACCGACGTCTGGATCGTCCGCCTCGCCATCTGGGCCTCGGCCGCCATGGTCGTCGGCATCCCGCTCAAGATCTGGAACGCCATCCGCATCGAACAGTCCCTCGAAGAGCAGAAGCGTCTCCTTCTGGAAGCCCGCTTCGACGCCCTGCAGCGCCAGATCAATCCTCACTTCCTCTTCAACACCCTCAACTCCATCGCCTCCCTGGTCCGCTTTCGCCCCGAGCAGGCCCGTGAGCTCATCGTCAAGCTCGCCAACATCCTGCGCAATCGCCTCCGCGACCATGACGCCATCATCCCCTTTCGCGAAGAGCTCGCCACCACCGAGGACTACCTCAGCATCGAGGTCGTCCGCTTCGGAGCCGAAAAGCTCCAGGTCGCCAAGGACATCGATCCCCGTACCCTCGAAATTCCCGTGCCCAGCATGCTGCTCCAGCCGCTCGTCGAAAACAGCATTAAGCACGGACTCGAGCCGCGCATCGCCGGAGGCACCGTTACCCTGCGCAGCCGCCTCGAACGTGACCGCCTGATCATCGAAGTCGAGGACGACGGCGTCGGCATCGCCCCCGGACGCTCCCACACCAGCGGCGTTCTTCAGGGCACCGGCATCGGGATGAAGAACGTCCGCGAACGCCTGCAGGTGCTCTACGGCGACGCCGCCCTCTTCGACGTGCACAGCCGCCCCGGCCGCGGAACCCGTGTCACCCTCGCCTTCCCGGCCCAGGCTCCCGACGCCGACCATCCCCCTGCCACCCGCATCTCCCTCCACTCCATCGGCCCCCGCTGAACAGCCAGCCGAGCCAGGGCGCGCGCGCTCGACCCAGGATTCCCGTCCTGTCCACAAGCAGAGCTCCATGCTACGGTGATAGCAAAATGAGCAGAAAGGGCATGAGTCCGGCACGCCTGGAGGCGGTTTCCGACGGCGTCATCGCGGTCATCATTACCATCATGGTCCTGGAACTGAAAGTCCCGGGGCCGGACGGCGTCGCTGGTTTACGCGCGGTGCTTCCCACCGTCTTTCTCTATCTGCTCACCTTCGTGCAGGTTGGGATTTACTGGGTGAACCATCACTATCTCGTCGACGAAGTCGAAACCGTCAGCCACGGCATCTTGTGGGCCAACCTGATGTTTCTCTTCTGCCTCTCGCTCTTTCCCTTTGCCACCGACTGGATCGGCGTTAAGGGCCTCTCGTCCTTTACCGCCGCGCTCTACGCCGCGGTCAGCATCTTTCCCGGCCTCGGATATATGGCTCTGTGGCTTCAGATACGCTCCCAGAGTGCAGCGCCCGCACACGCAAGCTGGGGCAAGCAGATCGCCTCCATTTCCCTGTATCTCACAGCGATACCCGTGGCCTGGTACCGGCCCGCAGCCTCTCTGGCGCTCATCGCTATCGTTGCGCTGCTTTGGCTCCTGCCTCCGAAGGCAGAAGTCTCCCCGGAGTGAGATTTGCACCGGTGTCCGCCCAGGCAGCGTAACCTGGCAGTGCTATGCTCTCGGGATGCGCTGGCTTGCGGCGGTCCTGATCCTCATCGCAGGAAACCTTGTGCCGTCCTACGGACAGCAGCCCGGCAGCTCGATTGACGTGCCGGCAGGAGCCAAAGCCATCCTGGCCGCGAAAGGCGTGGGTGTGCAGATCTATAGCTGCACAGCGACCCCGGATGGAGCCAAATGGACCCTGAAAGGGCCGGATGCCAAACTGCTGAATCCCGCAGGCAGGCAGATTGGCACCCACTTTGCCGGACCCACCTGGAAGCTGAACGATGGCAGCCAGGTCCAGGGAGAACTGGTAGCCAGCCGGCCCTCACCGGATCCGCATTCGGTGGCATGGTTGCTAGTCCGACCCAAAGCCGGATCGGCCACAGGCAGCCTGGCGCAGGTGACCTTCATTCGCAGAACCAACACCCACGGCGGTATGCCGAAAGCGAGCGGTTGTCAGACGGCTGGCGACGCGGGAAAAAGCGTGCGCGTTCCCTACTCAGCGACCTACACGTTCTACGCAAACCAGCGCTGAGCCCCACCTGCCCCCTGTACCCTGCACCCCGTACCCTGCACCCTGCCTTTTTGCATTTCTCCCGCCTTCTGTGGAAATCCTGTCAAGCCCTTCGCGCCCAAACGAAAGTAACAACCGCTGATACAAAACCACTTCCACGCCAAAATTCCTCCCAAAACCTGGCAGTAAATCCCGCTGGACTTGGTATTCTAAAAATAGAGGGATAAAACAGAAAAAGGCCGCCCACAAGGCGGCCTTTTCCTTTGCTCGTCACGCCTACCGGCCACCGGCTTAGGAATCCGGGTGCCCCATCCTTCTCGCCCGCTTTTGGGCGAGAGGGTGGGAGGCCGAGAACCCACAGGAGAAACCTTGCTCGACGCTGCTTTGGAGCCCCCGAACAACTACCGTGTTTCCTCGCTGTCCGCTGTCCGCTATCCGCTGTCCGCTGTCTTGGGGCCTCCAAAATCTACCCTGTTTCCCGGTACTTCCCGTTTGGAGCCTCCAAAAGAAATCGCTACTTACCTCCAAACACGGTACTTAGCCAAAAAGCTAATCCCCCCCAGGGGGGTACCCCCTCAGCTACGGCGACCGGCGACCGGACCGCTCCCAGCCCGCGTTTAAACTGAAGGCAAGCGCTATGGACAAATTCGTTATTCGCGGCGGCAATCCCCTCCTCGGCACCATTCGCGTCAGCCGCTCCAAGAACTCTGCCCTGCCCTGCATGGCCGCAGCCATCCTGACCGAAGAGGAAGTGGTCCTCGAGAACATTCCCCAGGTGCGCGACATTGAGACCGAGCGCAAGCTGCTCACCTCCATGGGCGCCGAAGTCGAACTGGGGTACGGCCGTGCTCAGCACCGCACCACCATCAGCTGCCGGACCCTGCCCAATCCCGAGGCCCCTTACGAAATCGTCAAGACCATGCGCGCCTCCTCCCTGGTCCTCGGTCCGCTGGTGGCCCGCTGCGGCGTGGCACGCGTCTCCATGCCAGGCGGCTGTGCTATCGGAGCGCGCCCCATCGATCTCCACACCAAAAGCCTGGAGATGCTGGGCGCAAAGATCACCTACGAGCACGGCTATATCGAAGCCCGGGCAGAGCGCCTGCGCGGCGCACACATCCTCTTCGACAAAATCACCGTTACCGGAACCGAAGACGTGCTGATGGCCGCAGTCCTCGCCGAAGGCGAAACCGTCATGGAGAACTGCGCGCGGGAGCCTGAAGTCACCGACCTGGCCGCCCTCCTCAGCGCCATGGGCGCGAAGATTCACGGAGCTGGCACCTCCACCATCCGCGTCGAAGGCGTCGACAAGCTCCACGGCGCGAAGCACCGCATCAACCCGGATCGCATTGAAGCCGGAACCTTCCTGATCGCCGGAGCCATCACCGGCGGCGATCTCCGCGTCGCCCACTGCAATCCCGCGCATCTGACCGCGCTCACCGGCAAGCTCCAGGAAATGGGCGTGCGCATCGATGTGGAAGGACCGGATCAGATCCGCGTCCGCAGCGAAGCGCCCGTGAGGCTGCGCCGCGCCTCCGATACCGAAGTTGCCGGAGCCGAAGGCGTCCGCAGCGCCGGCGGCCTGCAGGCAGCCGACATCTCTACCGAGGAGTACCCAGGCTTTCCCACTGACATGCAGGCCCAGTTCATGGCGCTCGCCACGCAGGCGGAAGGCACCTCGATCGTGAAAGAGAACATCTTCGAGAACCGGTTTATGCACGTCCAGGAACTGGTGCGCATGGGCGCCAACATCCGCGTCGACGGCCGCACCGCCACAGTTCGCGGGAAGACGCCTCTTTCGGCAGCCGCGGTCATGTGCTCCGATCTCCGCGCCTCCGCTTCGCTGGTGCTGGCCGCTCTGGTCGCGGATGGCGAGTCGATCCTCGACCGCGTCTACAACATCGATCGCGGTTACGAGCACATCGAAGAGAAACTGCGCGGCGTCGGTGCGCAGATTCGCCGTATGGGCAACGTCTTCGCCGGAAAGCGCGAACCCGAGATGGCAACGCAGTAGAAAAGAATCAGCACTCGGCCGCACGGCATCCTACGTCAAAAAGGAGTACCTGCTATGGCCAATGCCGAGGATCGCGCTCTGCGCAAGCAGCTGGTGGAGTTTCTGCGGGGCGGCAGCGCCCACGCCGAGTTGAAGACCGTCGTCGATGACTTTCCTGCCGACCTGCGCGGGAAAAAGCCGAAAGGAGTGCCCTACTCCGCCTGGCAGTTGCTCGAGCACATCCGTCTCGCGCTGCATGACCTGCTGGATTTCTCGACGAACCCAAACTACCTCGCCCTCAAATGGCCGGACGAGTATTGGCCGAAAGAGGCGGCTCCGGCAGACGATGCTGCCTGGAACACCTCGGTGCGCGCCGTCAAGAAGGACATCGCCGACTTCGAGAAGCTGGTCGGCGATCCGGAATCCAACCTCTATGCTGAGATTCCGTGGGGCGAAGGGCAAACACTGCTGCGTGAGGTCCTGCTTGCAGGCCAGCACACCAGCTATCACCTGGGTCAGCTCGTGGTGCTGCGCCGCGAACTCGGCGCCTGGAAGGACTAGAGCCGAACGGCCTTATTTCTTCGGCTGCGGCGGATCCTGCGGCGTCGACGTTCCGTCCGGCTGATCTTCCGTCCAGATCACCTCGCCGGGCCGCGCATAGTGGAGCCTCTCCCGCGCCTCGTGCTCAATCGCGTCCGGATCGGTCTTGAGCGCCTTCACCTGTTGCTGGAGTTTTGTGTTCTCCTGCTGCAGCTCGCCGATGTGCTTGCGGATCGCCGCGTCTTCGGCGCGCCGCTGCTCGTAAACATTCACCCCGTTTTCGCCGAAGATCGCGTGGTAGCCAAAGAAGAGTGCAGCAACCACCACCGCAGCAGTCGCAATGCGCCGCCGCATGCGATAGAGCGCTCGTCCGATGCGCTGAGGAGTTCCGTCTTGTTCCCGCTCGCCTCTCACTCGCTCCACCTGTACGACCGGATCACTGCATGACCCAGTCCTTCGCTGCCTGGCTCAGCGGCTCCTGGTCGTTTTCCCGGCGCGCCTCGGAATACACCCGCACCACCGGTTCGGTTCCGCTCAGCCGGTAGCCGACCCACGAACCGTCGTCCAGAATCAGCTTCAGACCATCGGTCCGGACCACCTGCGTGACCCGGCGCCCGTCCAGCTCGGACGGATCCATCTTTATCTTCTCAGTGAAATGACCCTTCACCTCGGGAGTCAAGCGGAAATTCTCCCGATGGGGATAAAAGGAGCCAACCCGGGCAAAAAGCTGTCGCAGCTGCTCTCCCAGGCTCTTGCCACGAACCGCCACCATCTCGGCGGCCAGCAGACCCGCGATCACACCATCCTTCTCCGGAACGTGTCCGCGGATCGTCAGCCCGGCGCTCTCTTCCCCGCCGATGACGATCTTGTCCTCGTTGATCAGCTCGCCGATGTACTTGAAACCGACCGGCGTTTCATACAGCGGAATGCCCTTCTCGTCTGCCAGAGCATTGATGAGGTTCGTGGTGGCAACCGACTTTGCCACTCCATTCTTCCAGCCGCGCGTTTCCACCAGATAGTCAAACAGCAGCGCGATGATGTAGTTCGGCTGCATGAACGTGCCGTCGGCATCCACAACACCGAAGCGGTCCGCGTCGCCGTCGGTGGCAATCCCGATCGAGGCGCCGATCTCTTTCATCTTCTTCTTGCAGTCGCCCAGCAAATGATCGTCCGGCTCCGGCGCATGGCCGCCGAACAGGACGTCGCGATAGTCGTGGACCGTAGCGGTTTCGACTCCATGCTCCCGCAAAACGTGGCAGCTGTAACCGCGGGCCGCTCCCCAGAAGGGATCAAAGACCACTTTCAAACCCGCCTTCTGGATCGCCTTCAGGTCCACCAGTTCGGCCAGGCGCTTCAGATAATCCGGCTTCACATCCACTTCCTGATACTTCGCATCGGAATCCACCGGCGCAGCTACCGAGTCGCCCAGTGCCCGGATATTCGCCTCGATCTGCTGGGTCACCTCCGGAAGAGCGGGCGCACCATCCGGCGTGGAGTACTTGATCCCGTTGTACTCCGGGGGATTGTGCGAGGCGGTGAAGTTGATCGAGCCACCTGTTTTGAGCTGCCGTACCGCATAAGCGATGGCGGGGGTCGGCGCGGGCTCCGGAATCACGATCGGTTCAACTCCGTGGGCTGCCAACACCTTCGCCGCATCCGCCACGAACATCTCGCCCAGAAAACGAGGATCGCGACCCACCAGCACGGTCTTCGGCCCTGACTGCGACGCCACATACTGCGCGATGCCGGCCACCGCGCGCCGAATGTTGTCCAGAGTGAAGTCTTCCGCGACGATCGCGCGCCACCCCGAAGTTCCAAATTTGATTTCGGCGGTCATGTTTCTTTCCTTGTCGTTATTAGCCGTATGATGCTTCCATCCCGAGGCGCAGTCGCATCCGGTCCGCATCGATGATAGTACCCGTCTCTGACATTCGTGTGATTCTGTCGACCGCCAGTTCGCCGGAAGAGGGCGAGCGGATTGCCCGGACTCTGATCGAGCAGCGTCTGGCCGCCTGTGTGAACATCGTCCCGAAGCTCGCGTCGGTCTATCGATGGGAAGGCAGGATCGAAACCGCGAGCGAAGTCCTGCTGCTGATCAAAACCAGCGCCGTCCTCGTAGACCGTGCTGAGACCGCTCTGCGGTCTGTCCATTCCTATCAGATTCCTGAGTTCCTGGTCTTCAACCCGGAATCCGGGGATGCGGACTACATCGCCTGGCTCATCGACTCCGTGCAACTGCCGGAGTGATCGGTGTGAAGCAACTTCTGCACGCCGCCCATCATCGTAGTTTAATTCACTAATATTTCCAGAGCCCGGCCCCTGTTCGAATTATGTCCCCGGCCATGGAAGATCCCAATCCGCAGCGGGCCGAGATCGATCGCTTTATCCTCAGCGAGATCGACAGCGTTCCCCACCTGGAAGCTCTCCTGCTTCTCTGGAACACTCGTCCCAAACAGTGGCCAGTGGAAGAACTGGCCAGCTTTATCTATATTCCCGCGGATCGAACCCGTGAAATCCTCCAGGATCTCCAGCAGCGTGAGTTGGTGGTGATGACCTTCTCCGGCTGTTTCTACAATCCGAATTACAGCCGCGCCCACCTGATGGAGGAACTGGACCGCACCTATCGACGTGAACTGGTCCGCATCTCCAACATGATCCACTCGAAAGCCTCGCCTGCGGTGCGGGAGTTTGCCCGCGCCTTCAGGTTCAAGAAGGACAAGCCATGAACGCGATTGCTCCAGCCGTATATATTTTCGGATTTCTGGTGACGCTCGCCTGCGGGGTTCTTCTGTATCGGGCCTATGCCGCCGTCCACAAACGCCTCCTGCTGTGGAGCGCCATCTGCTTCTGCGGACTGGCCATCTCGAACCTGCTCGTGTTTGTGGATCTGGTGCTTCTGCCCAATGTCGACCTTTATCTGCTGCGTTTGATCACCGCGGCGGTTGCCATGCTCCTGCTTCTCTACGGACTAATCTGGGAGGGCCAGCAATGAGCTACACGCCTCTGGTCGAAGGCTTCCTGCTCGGCGTCATTGCCACAACTTCGATTCTGGCCGGGATTTTCTTTCTTCGCTTCTGGAAGGACACGCGCGACTCCCTCTTCCTCGCGTTTGCGCTGGCATTCTTCATCGAAGGCGTGAATCGCAGCTTCCGCATCTTCTTCGCGAACCCGAGCGAGGCCAGCCCCTGGGTCTTCCTGGTCCGCGCCTGCGCCTTCCTCATCATCCTGGCCGGCATCGTCAACAAGAATCGGCGCTCCAGCACATAGGCCTGCCTAAAAACACAAAGGTGCAGCTTTGGTTCTGCTGCACCTTTTTGTCATGGCTGATGAACTCGGCGGCTAGGCCTCGCCGACTCCGTGACACTTCTTGTATTTCTTGCCGGATCCGCAGGGACAGGGATCGTTCCGGCCCACCTTTTCGCCCGTGCGGCGCTGCTGGGGCGCCGAAGCGTCGCCAGCTCCGGCCATCCGGGCGTGCTCCAGCTCTCGTTTTTTCTTGCGCTCGAATTCCTTCTCCAGATCGTCGATGGTCGTGGAGGGCGTCCGCGACGGAGGCAGGGGTATGGGCGGAGCTGAGGGCAGGCGATGGCCATTGCCCCCGGCGCCATCCGCCGAGGCGACGTCCGGAGCAGCCGGAATCGCCGGTCGCGCCTGCGCCGGGATGTCCACCGGCTGCCCATCCGGTCCCACTATCCTCATTAGGAAGAGGAAGCGTACCGTGTCCTCCTGGAAGCGCTCCATCATCGCCTCGAACATCTCGAAGGATTCCTTCTTGTAGGCCACCAGTGGGTCCTGCTGCCCGTACCCGCGCAGCCCGATCCCTTCCTTCAGGTGGTCCATGTTCAGCAGGTGATCCTTCCACAGCCCGTCGATCACGCTCAGCATGATCATTCGCTCGTGGAAGCGCATGGCCTGGTCGCCGATGAGCTGCTGCTTCGCATCGTACTTCGCCTTCATGCGCTCGAAGATCGTCTCTCCCAGCTCATGGCGGGTCATCTGGGCCGTATCGATTCCCTCGGCATCCATGTCGAACCCGAACTGGGAAACGAGCTTCGCATTCAGACCCTTCAGATCCCACTGGTCCGGGTGCACGCGCTCGCCGGCGAATTCGTCCAGGAGATCGCTCATCAGGTTCGGCACGTAATCTTCAACGATGAGTTCTTTTTGATCGATGCCCTCGAGTAGCTGCCGGCGCAGGCCGTAGACGGCCTCGCGCTGCTTGTTCATGACATCGTCGTACTCGAGCAGGTGCTTGCGGGCTTCGAAGTTCTGTCCTTCGACCGCCTTCTGCGCCGCTTCGATCCGGTTCGAGATCATGCGCGACTCAATCGGCATGCCCTCTTCCATGCCCATCTTCTGCAGCAGAGTGGAAACCCACTCGCGCGCAAAGATGCGCATCAGATCGTCCTCGAGGGAGAGATAAAAGCGCGAAGCTCCCGGATCGCCCTGGCGGCCGGCGCGTCCGCGCAGCTGATTGTCGACGCGCCGCGACTCGTGCCGCTCCGTTCCCAGGATGAAGAGTCCACCCGCTCCGACAACGGCCTCGTGCTCCGTCGCCGCGCTGGCTGCATGTCCCTGGTAAACCCGGTCCCAGCTTTCCTGAGAAGTCTCGTATTCCTGGCCCTGGTAGTAGAAGCGCAGCATGCCTGGCGCAGCCATAGGGTTAATGGCGCCTTCGGCCACTGAAATGGCGCGCGCCATGGATTTCTTCACCAGCTCCTGGCGCGCCACAAAGTCGGGATTGCCTCCCAGCAGAATGTCAGTACCGCGACCCGCCATATTAGTGGCAATGGTCACCATGCCCAGGCGGCCCGCCTGCGCCACAATCTCGGCCTCGCGCTCGTGGTACTTGGCGTTCAGCACGACGTGACGCACACCCTTGCGCGCCAGAATCTGCGAGAGCAGCTCCGACTTTTCAATGGAGGTTGTGCCTACGAGAACAGGTTGCTGCTTCTCGTGCAGCTGCGCGATCTCGTCCGCCACGGCGAAGTACTTTTCCTTTGCCGTCCGGAAAACCACGTCCGCATTCTCAATCCGCAGCAGCGGCCGATTGGTCGGGATCACGACAATCTCGAGCTTATAAAT
>JBAUZR010000766.1:0-11467 GCA_049585375.1 Acidobacteriaceae bacterium | reverse complement strand
ACTCAACAGCTGGCCCAGGGAGCATCCGATCGTCGGCGAGGTCCGCGGTCGCGGCCTCATGATCGGCATCGAGATTGTCAAAGATCAGGAGACCCGCGAAGCGGCCCCTGCTCTGCGCGACCGGATCGTCGATCTGGCCTTCGAGCGCGGCCTGCTGATCCTCGGCTGCGGCGAGAATTCCATCCGCCTCGCGCCCCCGCTCATCGTGAAGGAGCAGGAGTGCTCGATCGCGCTGGACATTCTCGAGGAGTGCCTCAGCAAAGCTGAGGAGGAACTCGTATCTCCTCAGGAAGCAGCAGTCACCCACGCCTGAGGAAAAGCCGCTGCCTCACAAATGGTGCACAGAAACAGGGTAATACCCAAAAGGTATTACCCTTTCGTATTTGAAAATAAAGTACTTGTTGAGGTCCTCACCCAGGGGGGTGGGCCTGAAGCCATCAGCGGCCGTCGTTTCGGCCAGCCTGCCGTTTGGACTGACGGCGAAAGAAGACGCCAGCCGCCAGGAAAGCTGCCGAGATGGCGGCATTGGTCAACCCGAGGCGCAGATTCCCGTGACGCATCGCCAGCGCGGCGTTGAGGAACCAAACCGCAGCGCCGAGGTACCAGATCCAATTGAAATTTCGGCTCACTTAACGTTGGGATGCGCCGCCTGGTGCGGCCGCTACCTTATTAGATTTGGGATGGCAAAACGCCTATCCGGAAGACACCGCGAGGCGGCGGTTTGTTCCGAACGGCGCCTCGTCATCCGCGTGCGTCGCGGTGGACTCGCCCGTAAAGGCGAGTTGCCCACCGCGCCTTACTGTGTTGACCCCGTTAGCCCGCGATGATCGACAATGCGATCCGCGCTCCAGGATGAGCGACGTCAATCAGGAAATACTCGTCATCCACATAGTCGATATAGCAATCGTCTGTCGGTGCCCAGTCATCCGGCCAGGGATCCAGGAAGACAAACGTGTACCCGCCGTAAACAAACTGCGTTTGATTGGGGACAATTCTCGTCGTCGTAACCACCTGCCTTACCGCAAACGCGTGCGGCCGGCCGAAGTGGGCCTTGAAATCGTTGTCAGGAATGCGCGCGTTCCTTCCTGCAGGCTGCCCATGTCCCTGACGCGCGGGTTGCGGTCGTGCAGGATTCGCAGCCGACTGCCTCTGGTTCCTCGTCGCCGGTTTCGGCTGTTCTTGCCTGTCTGCCTTTGGCTGTTGTCTGTCAGACTTGTCCGGCTGTGCCGGATGCACTGGCTGCTGATCGCTCCGCGGAGACTTCGCGTCCTTCGTCTCCCTGGTCGGCTTGGCCGGCTTCGACTCATCCTGTTTAGCCGGCTTCGACTCGTCCTGTTTGGGCGGCGGGGCCTGATCCTGCTGCGCCGCAATGGAAGTCTCGAAACTGTTCATTGACTCTCCGGCAGGAGCAGGCGCCCACGCATAAGCCACCGAAGCCATACCTGCAATCAACAATGTGCCCGTGACATCTCGAATCAATCGCACTCGCATTTTTCCTCCCTCTGTTGTCCATGGGGCCCTGGGGGACTACACAGGCACGTAGATGCGAGTATCTGAGACTGTGCCGGAAATTTAATAAGACCGGTGAAATTCAGTATTTGCCGGCCTCGGCGTCCGCAAAAAAATCGCGCCAGAGACAGGCAACTCCACAAAGGAGACTTCGTCAGGCCAAGGCAGCTGGGTCCGGCGAAACGGCTGTCTCGAAACGACCGCGTTCGCCCGGTAACCGCGTTCAACAGTCAGAGCAGCTGAGCGTCTCCACCAGAACAGGCAAAGGAGCGCTTTCCAGCGCCGAGATCTTCCGCGGAGCGCAGCACGCCCGGTTCAGCCTCGTCAGATCGGCGTGCATGCCTTTCTCTTCCCGCAGAACCGCCAGGGTTTCCCGGAGAATCCTCGCGGCGCCAGGATGCGCAGGGACAACGATTCGGTAGTGCATCCACTTGCCCTCGCGCCGCGCAGCCACCACGCCCGCCCGCCGGAGATAGGCCAGATGGCGCGAGATCTTCGGCTGGCTCTGTCCGAGGATTTCCACGAAATAGCAGACGCAGACTTCCCGGCCATCCATGAGGTTCAGCAGACGGAGCCGCGTGCGGTCCGAAAACGCCGCAAACATCAGGGCCAGGTCCGGGTTGTTGGTGGAGCGCTCCACGGTTCCATGATATACGCCTTGACAGATATGTCCAGTTGCACATACATTTGCCTTAGCGTATGTGAGGAGGCCTCATGGAATCGACAATTCAGGAGCAGGTGAGAAAAAAATATGGAAGCGCAGCACGCGCGGTCACCGGTTCCGGTGCACAGGCATGTTGCGATTCCGGGCTGCGCTGCTGCGACCCGATCACCACCAATCTCTACAGCGCCGATGAGAAGGGTCTCATCCCGGAGAACGCAGTGCGGGCCTCGCTCGGCTGCGGCAATCCCACCGCCTTGATCGATCTCCGCCCCGGCGAGACCGTGCTCGACCTGGGCTCCGGTGGCGGCATCGACGTACTCCTCTCCGCGCAGCGCGTAGGACCAGCGGGCAAAGCCTACGGCCTCGACATGACCGACGAAATGCTCGCCCTGGCGCGCGAGAACCAGCGGCAAGCGGGCGTGATCAATGTCGAATTTCTCAAGGGTGAGATTGAGAACATTCCGCTGCCCGACAACTCCGTCGACGTCATCATCTCCAATTGCGTCATCAACCTCTCTGCCGACAAAGATCGTGTGCTTGCCGAAGCCTTCCGGGTGCTGAAGCCCGGCGGACGCTTTGCTGTCTCCGATGTGGTAGTCCGGGGCGCCGTGCCGGACGCGGTGCGCCGAAGCATGCTGCTGTGGGTGGGCTGCATCGCCGGAGCGCTCGAGGAAAACGACTACCGGGCGAAGCTGGAGGCGGCGGGCTTCAGTGAGATCTCGATGGAGGCCACGCGAGTCTACGATGTCGAGCACGCCCGTCAGTTCCTGACCGAAGCCGGCGTGGATGTAGACGCCCTCGCTCCCCAGGTGCATGAGAAGTTCATGAGCGCCTTCGTTCGAGCCACGAAGCCGGTGGCGTCCTGTTGCGGACCTGACTGCTGCGTTCCAGTTTCCATCGGGATAAAAGGGTGACGATGCCAGGCTCCTGGAACGTTCTCTTTCTCTGCACCGGCAACTCCGCGCGCTCCATCATGGCGGAGGCCCTGCTCAACCACAAAGGCAAAGGCCGCTTTACCGCATACAGCGCAGGCAGCCATCCTTCCGGGCAGCCGCGGCCGGAGGCGTTGCGGCAGATCGAGTCAGCGGGGATGCTGACCGCCGGGCTGCGCAGCAAGTCGTGGGATGAGTTTGCCGGGCCGGGCGCGCCGCATCTGGACTTTGTCTTTACGGTCTGCGACAACGCGGCGAAGGAGCAGTGCCCTTACTGGCCGGGTCAGCCAATGACCGCGCACTGGGGCATTCCCGATCCGGCCGCGGTGCGGGGCAGGCCCGAGGAAATCGCACGCGCATTCCGCGATGCGTTTGTGATTCTCGATCGGCGCATCGGGCTGTTTCTGTCGCTGCCGCTGGGAACGCTGGATCAGCTGGCCATCAAGAGAGAAATCGACACCATTGGACGCTCGTAGTCCGTCTCAGGAGTTTTCGTTGAAGCACAAGAGCCGTCTTTCCTTTCTGGATCGCTGCCTGACCGCCTGGATCTTCGCCGCGATGGCGCTGGGCTTGGCGCTGGGCTGGATAGCGCCGGGCATTGTGCCGTTTCTCAATCGCTTCAGCGTCGGCACCACGTCGATTCCCATTGCTGCAGGCCTGATCCTGATGATGTATCCGCCGTTCACCCGCGTGCGCTACGAGGAGCTGCATGAGGTCTTCCGCAACAAGCGTGTGCTGGGCCTGTCGCTGGCGCAGAACTGGGTGATTGGGCCGGTGCTGATGTTTGCGCTCGCCATTATTTTCCTGCGCGGTTATCCGGAATACATGGCCGGCCTGATCATGATCGGACTGGCCCGCTGCATTGCCATGGTGATTGTTTGGAACGAACTGGCCAAAGGCGACACCCAGTACGCCGCCGGGCTGGTGGCCTTCAATTCCCTCTTCCAGGTGTTCTTTTACTCCGTTTATGCCTGGGTGTTCATTACGCTGCTGCCCGGTTGGCTTGGACTGCACGGCATGGTCGTGCATGTCTCGATCGCGGACATTGCTCGCAGCGTCTTTATCTATCTCGGCATCCCGTTCTTTGCCGGTTTCCTCACCCGCACGGTCCTGATTCGGCTCAAAGGTCGCGCATGGTATGAGCACAGCTTTGTGCCGCGAGTGAGCCCGCTGACGCTGGTGGCTCTCCTGTTCACCATCGTCGTCATGTTCTCGCTCAAGGGCGGCACAATCGTGCGGCTGCCTCTCGACGTACTGCGGATTGCGGTTCCGCTGCTGATCTATTTCGTGGTCATGTTCCTGGTCTCGTTCTATATGGGGCGCAAGCTGGGCGCGGACTATTCGAAGACGACCACGCTCTCGTTTACGGCGGCCTCGAATAACTTCGAGCTGGCGATTGCCGTGGCCGTCTCCGTATTCGGCATCAACTCCGGCGCCGCCTTCGCCGCGGTCATCGGGCCGCTGGTGGAGGTGCCGGTGATGATCGCCCTCGTGAATCTGTCGCTATATTTCCAGCGGCGCTACTTCCGGAATCCTGAATCACCGGAGATGGAAGGCGTCTGCGTGGCCGGCGAGCGCTGAGGAAAGGGGCACCCGGCTGCTTCTGTTGTTGCCGCCCGGGACGCTGGATTCGTTGGCTCTGCGCCGTGAAGTGGAACCTATCCTGGGTGCCGGCGACACGCCCGGAATTCCCACGTTTCGATGCACAAACTGATGGGCGGCCAGCCTGAAAACAAACAGTTGACGCTGTTGCCAAAGGAACCGGTAAACTCCTGGAAACGGAAAATGCGCCTCCCCGGAGGGTCCCATGCAATTGAATTGTGTGAGGGTTGTGATTTTGGCATTTCTTGTCCAGGGTGCCGCAACCGTCCTGCCGTGGCAGGCGTGGGGGCAGCCGCAGAAGACTCCTTATGCGACGATGGCTCCTCTCGACCAATATTTGATACCGGACGAGAACTCTGAAATCGCGCTGGCTCGCAGTGCTGCTCCAGCCTCTATTTCAGACGCAGCCGAAGTCGTGGTGCTGGGACGGCAGGGATACACGACCGCAGCTAGGGGCACCAACGGCTTTCTGTGTGTGGTGGAACGATCGTGGGGCGCTGCCACTAACGATCCGAACTTCTGGAATCCGAAGATTCGCGGACCCATTTGCTTCAATGCGGCGGCCGCGAAGAGCTTTCTGCCCATCTACCTGATGAAGACGAAACTGGTGCTCGCAGGAAAATCGAAGGCGGAAATTGTCGAGGCGACCCGATCCGCGCTGGACAGCAAGGAACTGCCCGCGCTGGAACCGGGATCGATGTGTTACATGCTGTCGAAGCAGCAGTACCTGAGCGACACCGGCAGGAACTGGCATCCGCATCTGATGTTTTTTGTTGCGGGCGACGCGGCGAAAAGCTGGGGCGCCGATCTTCCGGGCTCGCCGGTGATCTCGGCCAATGACCCTGAAGAACGGGCGACGATTCTCATGGTCTGGGTCGGCAAATGGTCCGATGGAACGCCGGCTCCGCCACTGAAGAACTAACTCCGATTCGATCGCTGAGAAGCAGGGCGCGGATAATCTCCCCGGCATGCGAGCCGAATGTTTCGGTTTGGCGACTGCCTCGGAGGTTCACCCGCACCCCGGAATTCTTAACCTTAGTTTGGGGGTTCGTTGGGATAGTCCCGCGGAGATCGGGAGCGGCCTTCGCCCCGCTCTTTTCCCCCTGCCTGCGCTACCCCCGCTGTGCTATCCTCCGAACTTCTGTGGGTGCGGGAACGGAATCCTCCGGAACCCCGGCCCGCCCGAGTTGTTTATGCCGGAGCCCGTCCGGCACGCCAACACCGCGCGCCGGAGCCTAATCCGCCTCCGCCTGAGACGCCCGCACGACGCCTTCCCGACATCCCTGTGCCCGCCGTCACAGGCCGGATTCCCTTCTCTGATTTCTACTCATCTGTTTTCGTTTGAGCTTTCGCCCGAACTGGGACGCGACCCCGGTCTATGGAGCCGCGCGCACTTTCTTCAACCAGCAACCGAATGAGCGCCAAAACAAGGAGCTGTCGATGAAAAGCTATCCAGGAAGTGAGATCCGCAATGTGGCTGTAGTGGGGCATGCGCACAGCGGCAAGACCACGCTGGTTTCCGCTCTGCTGCATGCCGCCAAAATGACCCCGACGCTCGGCCGTGTGGACGACGGATCGGCCGTAACCGCCTACGACGAAGAAGACGTGGCCCGCGGCACCACGATGCAGAATGCCGTTGCCTTCGCCGAATGGAACGGCGTGAAGGTGAATTTTATCGATACCCCCGGTTTTCATATGTTCGTGCATGAGGCGCGCGCCGCCATGCTGCCGGTAGAGGCAGCCCTCATCACCGTCCACGCGGTGAACGGTGTGGAGGCGATGACGGAGCGGGTGTGGAAGTATGCTGAGGAGTTCAATCTGCCGCGGGCCATCGTGATCAACCAGATGGATCATCCGCGCGCTGGAGAATCCGCGGAGGCGACGCTGACGAAGCTGAGCGAGCGCTTCGGACGGCAGGCGATCCCGGTGCAGCTGCCCATTACCAGCAGCAAAGGCTTTGAAGGCGTGATCGATCTGGTGACGATGGAGGCCTTCTTCTACACCGTTGGCGGCGATGGGCGTGGCAAGATCGGCGAGATTCCCGAGAACCTGAAAGAGCCTGCGCAGCGCGCGCACGAGACGCTGGTGGAACTGGTAGCCGAGGGCAAAGACGAGCTGATGGAGGAATACTTCCGCGAGGGGACCATCCCGGAGCAACACCTGATCACCGCTCTGCATGAGGCGATTCGTGAAGATCGGATCTTTCCGGTTCTGTACGCGAGCGGCCTGGGAAATGTCGCGACCGATCACCTGCTGGATTTTCTGAAGGTCTATGCGCCCGCGCCGATTGAGCGCGAGCCGGTGGCGGCGAGGGCGGTGCTCGCGACGGTGACGGCGGCTGCCAATGGTGGAGGAAACGGCGCAGCAGCGACGGCCGAGGGGCAGTCTCCGGAGATCGTGATGCGCAAGGTGAGCGACGGAGAGCCGCTCTCGCTCTATGTCTATAAGACGATGACCGACCCGTTTGCGGGGCGGATCACCTTCTTTAAGGTGTTCTCGGGCGTGCTGCGGAATGATGTTGCGGCGCAGAACTACTCGCGGCGCACAGCGGAGAAGTTCTCGCACCTGTCGATCATGCAGGGACGGAACGCGGTGGCCGTGACCGAGCTGCACGCAGGCGATCTGGGCGCGGTGGCCAAGCTGAAGGAGACGCTGACCGGCGACACGCTCGGCGACAAGGGTGCGGAAATCTTCTACGAGCCGGTGTCGATGCCGGAACCGGCGATGACCTGGGCCATCGAGCCGAAGTCACGCGCGGACGAAGATAAGCTCGCCCCCGCGGTGCACAAGCTGATGGAAGAGGACCTGATGGTGCGCTTCTTCCGCGACGGACAGACGAATGAATTTCTGATTGCCGCCGCCGGGCAGCCGCACATCGAGACGCTGGTGAGTAAGCTGCGCAAGCGCTACCACACTGAGGTGACGCTGAAGGCGCCGCGCGTGCCCTACCGGGAGACGATCCGCGGACGCGCCGACGCTCAGGGCCGCCACAAAAAGCAGACCGGCGGCCATGGACAGTACGGCGACTGCAAGATCAAGCTGGAGCCGCTGGCCCGGGGTGCGGGATTCGAATTCGTCAACGACGTTTTTGGCGGAGCGATTCCGCGGAACTTCATCCCCGCGGTCGAGAAGGGCATCCAGGAATCGGCGGCGCGCGGCTACCTGGCGGGTTATCCGGTGGTGGATTTTAAAGTGATCCTCTACGACGGCAGCTATCACGATGTGGACTCGAACGAGCTCTCGTTCAAGATGGCGGGACGGCTGGCCTTCCGCAAGTGCATGGAGCAGGCGAAGCCGGCGCTCCTGGAGCCCGTCATGCGGGTGGAGATCGAAGGGCCACAGGAGTTCGCGGGCGCGCTGATGGGCGACCTGAACCAGCGGCGCGGCCGGGTGCAGGGCATGGAGAGCCATGGAGCGACGACGCTGATTCGCGCCGAGGTGCCCATGTCGGAGATGCTGACCTACGGGCAAACGCTGACCGCGATGACCCAGGGGCGCGGCAGCTTCCACATGGAGATGGACCACTACGACGTTGTCCCGCAGCCCATCGCGGAAAAGATTGTGGCCAACGCGAAGAAGCCGGCGGGTGAAGAAGAAGAGGAATAGTCCTGCGCACGCAACAAAGGGAAAAGGCCCGCCAGAGCGGCGGGCCTTATCTTTTGAGGACGATCCTACGAGACCATCGCTGCAATCATTTTCACCGCGACGATCAGGACCCACCAGCCGAAGATCGCGGTGGCTGCCTTGCCCTTCTTCACGTTGCCGACAATGGCGCAGCCAATGGTCAGCAGGACCAGCGCCCAGATGGTGAAGATGTCGAGAGCCGTGCCCAGCGCCATGATGGGCTTCGAAATGTCCTGCGGCAGGTAATAGCCGATGTTCGTTCCGACAAAATTCTTCAGGTTGAACGAATCGGGGTCTACACCAATGTAGACGGTGATGATTCCGAGGATGCCCTGGATCGACCACGGGAGGGTTCCGTACATCCACACGGCGAACATCTGTCCAAAGGTTGCGGTGCCCCCGAAGCCGAAGTTAATCGTCGCCAGCAGAACCGCCGCGGAGACCACGGCGACAATCAGGCCCAGAACCGGAGTTCCCCAGAAAATGTACTTCGTGATGTTCGCGCCCATCTGCCTCGCGCGGGCCTGCTGATCGGCCGGGAGTGATTCCACCCGCTGCTGCTGGGCGGGCGTTTGGCGCAGGATGTTTTCGTAGGTTTTGTCCCACCCGATCTTCTGCTGGACAGCCAGTCCGAAGATCAGCGTGACGACAACCCCGATTAGCCAGGGCAGCCACCAGCTGGCACTCCGCCGAACGTCGGCGAACGTTTTGGACGGAGCCACAAACGTGTCGACCACTCGCTGCACCTGGCCCAGGGGCGCGGCGGATGCTTCCGGTTGAACGATGGCGTCAGACATAGGAATCCTCCAGAACGCGCTGGCAATCGGCGATTTCGTGATTGCGGAATTGTACTCCCGCAGCCTCCGCGTTCAGGTCAAAATCCGGAAGGTCCAGGCTCGCAGGGCTCCTCGCGGTGCTGCTTAGGGTTGCCTATACAATCAGCGGTCACCTGATTGGGTACTTCTCATCCGAGACACTTTTCCTTTAAGCTTGAGTTGCCTAATCGATAACCCCCGCGGGACGCCATGCTCTTTCGACGTTTGTGTACTCTTGCTCTCGGATCTGCTCTGGCACTGCCGGCGATGGCCGCCGTGCCGGTATCGTCGCACGCTGCTTATCGGCATCACCGTGTCGCGCACCTTCGGCGGATCACCCACCATGCGCGTGCCAGAACCCGTCGCCTGGAGACGCGTCCCGGCCATGTCCATGCGCACATCGCGCAGCTCGCGCCCGTCCATTTCGTTCCGCCGCTCCGCGGATCCATGGCCTCGCTGCTGCGGCAGAACCAACGCAGCGACGAGGAAGGCCTGGTCCGCATTGAGGACAACGCCCAGCTGCTGCAGTTGGAGGACGACAGAGCCATCGTCCCCGTACCTGCCAGCTACGGGCTCCGCGTCAACCCGGATCTTCCCGTGGATCGACGCTATTGCCGCCCGTGGACGGCGCGGTTTCTCGCCGATCTGGCCCGCAGCCATTACGCCCGCTTTCACCGCCCGTTTCAGGTGAATTCCGCGGTTCGCACCGTGGCCTTTCAGCGCGCGCTGCTGGAGATCAATGGCAACGCCGCTCCGGCAGAGGGCGACCTCGCGTCTCCGCACCTGACCGGCGCCGCTGTCGATATCGGCAAGCACGGCATGAGCTTCTCTGAAATCGCCTGGATGCGCGCGCACCTGCTGCCCCTGCAGACCGCGGGAAAGATCGATGTGGAGGAAGAGTTCTATCAGGCCTGCTTCCACATCACGGTCTATCGCAGCTACGCGCCGCCCGCTCCTCCGCGGATGATCGCGAAGCGCCGCCGCACTACCAGTACGCTGCTGGCGACGACGATCCACTAAAGAGCCGCGGAAGATAGCCGAATTGCTAAAATGAAGTCGCCCCGGAAGGTTGCGACCCTCCCGGGGGCTGTGCTACCTGATCAGCAGTAGCGTGAGAAGCAGGATCACGAGCGCCATTACGAATCGCCAGTCAATCACGAACCTAATGGCAACGCGTGTCCAGGACGTTTTACCATCCGTCAGCCTCCCCTCCTTTCATTGGAACGCCTCCAGGCCGTTGGTCGCGACCTGGCGCCGTTGGCCCGATCTTCCGGGTCAATACAGCGCGGTCGCATATCGCACTCTGAAAGAAGGCAAGCTCAGGTTAGTGGCGCCCGCTTGGGCGCCACAGATTACGGATGGGGCCTGCTACCCGCGTTCCGCCTTTAAATCAATCCCCACCTGCTGGCACTTTTTGTAGAAGTGGCTGCGCTCGAGGCCGAGCGCCTTCGCCGTATTCGTGATGTGTCCCTGGTGCCGCTCCAGCTCCGCCAGCAGCGTCGCGCGCTCGAATGCGGCGACCCTCTGAGCCAGGGCACCCGTCCCGGACGACTCGGAGAAATCCTGTCCTGCCTCGGCCGGAGGCGCTCCAGCCTGCGGTAACGCCAGCTCCACCGTAGCCGGATCGACCGTGTCGCCCGCCAGCAGCAATAGCCGTTCCACGATGTTGCGCAACTCGCGGATGTTCCCCGGCCACGACCATCCCCTGATCGCCTCGATGGCCTCCGGAGTGAACGGCACGGGCTTCCATCCATTCTGTGCCGAGACCTGGCGCGCGAAATAGTCCACCAGCGCAGGAACATCCTCCCGCCGCGCGCGCAACGGCGGCAGCGTGATGGGAAAAACAACGACGCGGTGGTAGAGATCGCGGCGAAAACTGCCCGCTTCCACCATTTCCTCCAGATTGCGGTGGGTCGCCACCAGGACCCGCACGTCCACGGCGACCGGCTTCTCGCTTCCGATCCGCTCCACTTCCGATTGCTCGAGCACGCGCAGCAGGCGCGTTTGCAGTGCCAGCGGCATGTCGCCGATCTCGTCCAGAAAGAGCGTGCCGTGGTGCGCCTGCTCGAATTTGCCGCTGTGCCGCTGCGCCGCTCCGGTAAACGACCCCTTCTCGTGCCCAAAGAGCTCCGACTCGATCAGCTCGGCGGGAATCGCTGCGCAGTTCAGCGTGATAAACGGCCCAGCGGCGCGCGGGCTCTTGTCGTGGAGCGTCCGCGCCACCAGCTCTTTCCCGGTACCCGTCTCGCCGTAAATGCAGATCCGCGTCTCGCTGGCAGCCACGCGATCGATCTGCGCCATGACCCGTTGCATCGCTTCAC
>JBAUZR010000765.1:0-2353 GCA_049585375.1 Acidobacteriaceae bacterium | reverse complement strand
CCCTTCACCCAGTCTTCGAAAGGAGTGAAAGGCCAGTTCCACGGTCGATCCATGGGCAGCGTGGGCAGCGGCGCGGATACCTTCCCGGAGTTCGTCGTAGAAGATTGCGATCTGCTGGGGAAGAAAGACGCCAAGCCGGATTTGCCGGTTCAGCTTCAGCGTTCGTGCCGCCAGGTTAGGGGTGTAATTCACCTTCTGGGCCAGCTTCAGTACCTGCTCGCGGGTTCGCGCGCTGACCCCGGGACGTCCGTGGAGGGCCCGATCGACCGTCCCGATCGAAATGCCCAGTGCAGCGGCAATCTGCCGGATGCCGACCGGACCGTTCCGTGCAGGTTCACGCATAGCGCCCACATTGTATCGTGACGCACGCTGCGCTGAGGGTTCGCGGCGAGTACGGTTGCGCGCTGAGCGCCGCAGCTACTGACGGAGCAACTGGTGGACAAAGGAGATCGCGATCGACCCTTCTCCGACGGCCGAGGCCACTCGTTTCACGTTGCCGGCCCGCACGTCACCCACAGCAAAAACTCCGGGCAAACTGGTTTCCAGGAGGAAGGGTGAGCGGGCGAGAGGCCAGCCAACCTCGATCAGTTTGTCCGGGGAAAGATCGGGTCCGGTCTTAACGAAGCCTTTGCTGTCCAGGGCGACACAGCCGTTGAGCCAGGCGGTGTTGGGATCCGCTCCGGTCATGATGAATACGTGGGCGATGCTCCTCGTCTGCTCGTCGCCGGTTTGTGTATTCCGCCACTTCACGCGTTCGAGATGGCGGCTGCCGTCCAAAGCGACGAGTTCTGTGTTGCACAGCAGGATGATATTCGGGGTTTGCTCAATGCGGCGGATGAGGTAGCGGGACATCGAATCCGCGAGAGCGGGGCCTCTCACGAGCAGGTAAACGTGTTTTGCGGTCTGAGACAGAAAGACGGCGGCCTGGCCAGCGGAGTTTGCACCCCCCACCACGATGACGTCTTCGCCGCCGCACAGCTGCGCCTCAACAAATGTCGCACCGTAATAAATGCCGATGCCTTCAAATCGGGCCAGATTGTCAATCGCCAGCTTGCGATAGTTAACGCCGGTGGCAATTACGATGGTTTTGGCGATCATGCTGGAGCCGTCTTCCAGCTCGACAACATAATTTGCGGGATCGCGCCTCAGCCGGGTCACTGTGGTGAGCACCATCTGGGCTCCAAACTTCTGCGCCTGGGTATAAGCCCTGCCAGACAGCTCATTTCCGGAAATTCCTGCAGGGAAGCCCAGGTAGTTCTCGATGCGCGAACTGGAGCCAGCCTGTCCGCCGGGGGAGTACGACTCCAGAAGCAGGACATCAAGGCCCTCCGAGGCGCTATAGACAGCAGCCGCCAAACCGGCAGGGCCGGCACCGACGATCAGCAGGTCGCGCACGCGGGCTTCGTTGACGGCCTCATTGAACCCCAGACAATCCGCAATCTGATGGTTGGAGGGGTTACGCAGAGCCGTTTCGCCGCGACAGATCACCACGGGGATCTCTGCTGCGCCAATCTGGAAGTGATCGAGTAGGTTCTGGACATCAGGATCGTGCTCGACGTCGATGTAGGCGTACGGGTGGCTATTGCGCGTCAGGAATTCCTTAATGCGAAGGGTGTCGGCGGAATAGCTGGAGCCGACCAGTGTGGCATCGCCGACTCCCTGGGTCAGCATCTCCGCCCGCCGCAGGATGAACGCGCGCATCAGGATTTCGCTCAATTCCTCCTCGGTCTGCACGAGCCTGAGGAGAGCTTCGCGATCGATCTGGATGACTTCGCCAGCCTGACGGGCGCGGATCCGCGCGATCGAACGGTGACCGGGAAGGATGTTCAGCTCACCGGTGAACTGCCCTGGCCCGAAGATGTTGATCAACGTTTCGTGGGGAAACGACGGACGAACCGCCTCCAACTGACCCGAGATCACCAGGAAAACCGAGGGGTTGCTGTCTCCGGATTCGAGCAGCACTTCTCCAGCGGAAGCGGAGCGAACGTGCCCGTATGCCGTAACAGTGTGAATCTGGGGCGCGGTCAATAAGGGAAAGATCTGATCGGCGCGGGAATACGTAAGCGGAATGGAGGTGGGTTCGGCCATAAATCCCGAGGGTTGCGGCAGACCGAGTTCAGGAAGCAGTGGTTGAAAACAACAGATTCTAACATTGTTCGGAGGTGCGCCGTCCGGAGGTGCGCCTGGGGCCGGCGGACGGTCTGGCGATGGTTGATAGGAAGAGAGGGATCGCGTGCGGGGTGAGTTCTTCCGGTTCCGTGGAGTCGAAGCGCCGCAGCGTCGTTTCTATCGTCCCTACCTGGTTGAAGACGCTGCGCCTGAGACAACTGGTTGTGGAGACATGCTGTACCGG